>JAJZLZ010000036.1 GCA_021850375.1 Microcaldota archaeon | reverse complement strand
CAATGTCCTTGACCTCGCCGCTTAGAACCCCTGCCTGAACCGCAGCTCCAAGAGCCACAGCTTCCATGGGGTCAACTCCGCGCTCGATCTTCCTGCTTAATAGCTGCTCTAGATACCTCTGAACTATAGGCATGCGCGTTGGCCCTCCGACCAGAACGATCTTATCTAGGCCCGAAGGCTCGATTTTTGCGTCCTTTAGCGCCTGCATTACAATCTTGGTCGAGCGCTCTATTATCGGAACAACGATGCTCTCAAGCTTAGCCCTATTAAAAGTGTATGCAAAGTTTATCGGCTTGTTGCTAGCATCCTGTGCGAAGAACGGCAAATTTATCTCGGTGCTAAGAGTTGATGACAGCTCGATTTTTGCCTTCTCTCCCGCCTCCCTTAGCCTCTGCATTGCCTGGGTATTTGACTTCACGTCTATTTTGTATTGGCTTTTAAATTCAGCTGCAAGGAAATCCACTATCGCATTGTCCATGTCCGTACCTCCAAGCTGCGTATCGCCGCTTGTGGACTTTACCTCAAAAACCCCCTTTCCGAACTCCATTATCGTTACATCAAGCGTGCCGCCTCCAAGGTCATACACCATTATCTTCATATCCTTGCTCTGTTTGTCTAGCCCATATGCTAGGCTTGCCGCTGTCGGCTCATTCACAAGCCTCACTACATCCAGCCCCGCTATTGCACCCGCATCCTTCGTAGCCTGCCTCTGGTTGTCGTCGAAATATGCTGGCACGGTTATTACGGCTTTGGTAACGCTCTCTCCCAAAAATGCCTCCGCATCAGCCTTTATCTTCTGCAATAGCATCGCTGAGAGCTCCTGGGGCTTGTAGGATTTTCCATATATTTTATATACATAATCCGTGCCCATCTTTCTCTTGAAAGCATTCACAGTGCCATCTGGGTTTGCCACCGCCTGCCTGCGCGCCGCCTCGCCAACCAGCCTCTGGCCGTCCTTTGTGAAGGCCACATAGCTTGGAAATGCCTTTCCATACAGTGAAGCACCTTCGCTGCTCGGTATTATCACCGGCCGTCCTCCCTCTAAAACCGCAGCTGCTGAATTAGAAGTTCCTAGATCTATTCCTATTATTTTTGCCATAAAATTCACCTAACAAACATTATTTTTTATTGCTTTGTCTATCTTCTTTTTGTCCTTTGATTTCATCTGTTGCATCTGGTTTTGCATCTAACTTATCCTCATTGCCCTGCGCATGCTCTGCAATGCCGCTAGATATCACTACCGCTGCCGGCCTTACAAGAATTCCATTATATTCATAGCCTTTCTTGACCACCTCTATAATGGTCCCCTGCGGCTTATCGCTCTCAATCACCATTAGCGTCTCATGCTTCATTGGATCCAGCTTTCCCTGAGCTAAAACAACTCTAAGCCCCATACCCTTAAGAGAGCTCATGATATTTGCATACACCATCTCAAACCCCCTTATAGTATTGCTGTCTTTAATATCCGCTTTGGATGAAGAGGCTATTGCGAGCTCAAACTCGTCTATTGATGGCAAAATGGCCTTTATCGCATTTATCGCTCCTACGCGCTCGGCCATCTCCATCTCGCGCTTTATACGCTTTTTATAATTGTCAAATTCCGCGGCAATTCTAAGCATCTGCTCTTTAAACTCCGATTCCTTGCTGCCATCATTTTTAGCCTCCGCCGCGTTCTTTGTCTCTATGCTTTGCTCTGCCTTCTTATCCCTCATATTATTTTGGGCTGCCTCATTTTCATCTGCCAATCAATCACCTTTCTTTGAACGGTATGCCATTTGCCTCCCCTTCTTTTTCTCTGCAGTAGACATCAGCCTGTCAAATTCCTTTGCCGTGTCTAGCATGCGGCGCATCTCCCTTTCTATGTCGTACTCTATCTCCTCAATCGCCTTCTGCATCTCAGAGCCGCGCAGATAGTATTTTCTCCCCTTCTTAACTATAAGCCCGACCTCTATAAACCTGTTTAGATGGTATATTATTGTGCTTCTCGCCAAATTAGTGTCTATATCCAGCTCCGAGCTCGATAAACCATCGCTCTTCTTTGCCGCTCGCGCAAACTCTAGAAGTATCTGCTCTTCTATCGGATCCTTCTCCTCCGGGTTTGAAAGGCCAAACACCCTGCAGAACCATCGTATTATCTCCTCTGGCTCATCAGAGTCCGGGCGTTCGAAAAACCTTATCACTATGCGGTCCATGCTAATATTATATTGCGATATGTTTAAATAATGTTCGTTTTTTAATAGAATTAGTTGATATGTCAAATAAAACTTGACAAATTAGAGAGGGCAGCCAATTTAAAAAGGGAAAAAGGAAACTGAGCTCGCAAAAAGGCGTTTTAATTTCGACGACATATGTTCCAGCAACGCAGGCACTTATCTCATTGCGCTCTGCGCTACCGCCTGTATTAGGTCTTTAACGTCTCCGCTTTTTATACCTAATTTTTTTATTTTATTTATCGCCTCTTTGCTATCTGCCAATTCACAATATTCCTTTAAATCATCAAATAGGCTTCCTAGTCGGATTTGAGACGATTTGAATTTATCGTCATATAATATAAGAACCTGCCCGCCATCCTTTGCGCCGGCCTTTGCTATAGCATCGCCTATCTGGTATGTCATTGCGGCATATAGCAAAACTTCCATTTTCATGCTCTTTGCCCTATTTGAATGCTCTTTGAAGGCAAAATAGGCGTTAGCATACGCCCATTGCAAATGCTCTTTGCAGCATATAAAATTTGGGTCAAAGAGCTGCAGCATTCCGATATTTTTGCCATTTATTGAACTTAACAGCTTTGCTATTGGCATTTTAGGAGTGCCTATTTTTATGTCAAAATCCCCAATTTCCATATTAGCCATTGCCTCAACACAAATAATAAGTATTATTATGTTATAAATTATATTGCTTGTATTCCGCTTACAATACACTAGGTGCTATTTTGAAAGATTACGCTAAGATAGACAAGGAATTGATAAAACACATATCCGAAATCTCTAGAATAAAACTCAGCGAGAGCGAAATGGAAGAATATGCAAAAGAGTTGTCAGATGTTCTTGGCGCATTCAAGATTCTTGGAGACATTGAAACCCCAGATGAGCCTGCATACCATCCAATAGAGACAATGGACAGGCTAAGGGAGGATATTGTCAAAAAAACAGACTGGGATCCGCTTTCTAATGCAAAGTCAAAGGAGGGCAAATACTTCAAAGGGCCCAAAATAGTATGATTTTATGGTACTTAGCGTAAGAGAATATCTAGATGGAGTAAAAAGGGGAGAGATTAACGTAGAGGAGACCATCTCAAAGGCTATAGAGAGCTCTAAGAGGATACAAAAGGAATATTCGCC
>JAJZLZ010000001.1:2332-3388 GCA_021850375.1 Microcaldota archaeon | reverse complement strand
CGCGCATCGAATCATCTATACCACGTCCTATATGTTTAAATATTTTTCCAATCATAATATCGTATGTCCTATATTGGTGATGCAATATGTGTGGAAACAACATGTGTGGAGAGAACATCCATGGAATGAGGCACTTTCTGACAAAGGAAGAGAAGGTAGAGATTCTAAAGGAGTACAAGAAGAATCTTGAGACTGAAGCAAAAGCGGTTGGAGAGCGGATAAGCGCAATTGAGGGGAACAATTAGTTCCTCTCTGTTAAATTTTTACATTAAAGAAGTTATCGGTGAATATATGGATCTAAAATATGGCAGCGATGAGGCAAAGAAGTTTATAACGAATGTGGGCTTAATAACAAGCGTTGGAAAGAACAAGGAGAACATAATGTCCGCGGAGTGGACGCATGTGATTTCATATTCGCCATGGCTTGTAATGATAAACATAGGAGATTATACAGCAACTGCGCAGAATATAGCAGAAACAAAGGAATTTGGGGTCAGTATAGCATCGGAGGCGCAGGACCACATCTGCAGCATAGCGGGAAACGGAACGGGCAAGGAGCTTGACAAGATCGGTTTGTTAAAGGAGATTGGAGTTGAGTTCGTAAATGGCAAGAAGATAGCTGCGCCTCTAGTATCAGGCGCGGCATTGAATTTGGAGTGCAAGGTTGTAAAGCATGAGAAGATGGGGAATAAGATAATGATAATTGGAGAGGTAGTCAATTTTAGAGTGGAGCCAAAGACCACCCCGATAATATTCAGCTCTGGGGGCTACAAGAAGCTATCTGATTTTGCCGGTTCAAAGCCGCGTGTTGATGCAAAGAAGCTCGAGGAGCTGACAAACAAGTATAGAAAGAACTAACGCCTATCCTCCTCCGCTCCTATACTTTGTAGTGATTATCCACATTGAGAAGCTGTAAAAAATGTATAAGAGCGCAATTTCCAAGACCAAAATCAACGTGCCTTGGGCGTAGCCTATCTTGCCTAATATGAGCTCTGAAGGGTAATATGTCGCAAGCCCAAAAGGCAAAAATATGGTAAATATTACTGCTCCAATCGT
>JAJZLZ010000001.1:0-2322 GCA_021850375.1 Microcaldota archaeon | reverse complement strand
CGCCGCCTAAGATATACATGCCAAGCCCTATTGAGAGAAAGAAGAATACTATGCATGCAATTGCCAATGGCAATAAGACTATTGCATAAATGAGGCCCATATAGGATATATTGAGATTTGCCGCGGCATATGCAGCTATTGCAATCCCGCCAATTGCCCCGCTAATGCTTTGAACACTTCCAAAGCGCGAGAATATAAATATAAGAGGATTAATCGGCTTTGTGAGTAATATGTCTAATCCTCCTATGTTCATGCTGCTGGTTAACGAGTAGACATTTATAAAATAGGAAACCAGGCTAAATGTGCAGTTTGCTATGCCGATTAGCAGCAGCATTTGATAATAACTCCATCCAGCAAATCCGCCGGATATGCCATATATGACAAGTACAAAAACCACGCTCACAAACACATTCAATATAGAAGATAGAAACCAAAATATGCTCTGGAGCCTATAGTAGAGCATGGATTTGTAGGCTATCTTTTGGGAGAAGAAAAACGTTTTTACATTATGCAAAACTTCAGAGTATAATCTCATACTCCCACCGAATTTATTCGCTTGATGGCATGCTTCCATTCAATGTATCCCAATGCAAATAGGGCGATAACCCAGGCGGCGCCAAGAGGAATTAGCGAGAATGCATATTGCGGGCTTATTGTTCCAACCACTAGTGCTGATGGCAAATAGAAGGCAAACTGAAGCGGCGAGAGCGAGAATGCGCTATATAATGCATGAGGCAGCAGCGTAAGTGGTATTAATGTCCCACCAACAATTCCGTTTAAAGTCCAAAAAAGACTGTAGAAGCCGAAAACATTTGTAAAGTACACCGAGCTTACATTTATTATAAACCATATGAGCTGTAGCACTAAAAATCCCAATGCTGCGGATATTATGATTGCAAAGGCGGACATTAGAGATATTGGAATATGGAAAAATACAAGCGCTGCGATTGCCACAACCATTGGTATTGAAGAAACCGCAAGCTCGGCGCTCATATACAATATGTTTTGCCCTACTATCCCGACCGGCTTTATTAAAAAACGTGCAACTGATCCGTCAAATACTCCCATAGAAAAGCGCTCAGTCAGGTCTGTTGTTATAAACATTATCAGCGCCGCATTAAACAGGATATATATCTCCATCTCCCTAAAAGAATAGCCTCCAAGATGTGCCGAGCCTGATGCACCATATATCGCAGACCATATTGCGATTGTTATTAGAGGGACAATCATAAATATTAGCATTCTTATTGCAGCATAAATCCTGTAGGCTATCTGATCTTTAAAGCCCAATTTGATAATACCAAAATACTTGCTATATCTAATAAAATCACCCTGCCGATCTATACAAGGCGCTAAGCAGATCCGATAAGCTCTGGTCTGTTATTCTAAAGTCCAATACTGCCCTATCCTGCAGTAGTTTGCTAAATGATTTATCCATAAGTGCTCCAGGCTTTAATTTAATCCGCACGTAGTTCTCCCCAACAGCATATATTCTTCCTAATTTCTTAGCCTTTTGCGAAATGGACGCAGTATCTGAGGTTGTTATAGTAACATTTATATGCCTGCCAAACTTTGAGCGCAGCTTGTTTTGGCTGCCGTCAAAGAAAATTCTGCCCTTTTCAAAGACTATTATCCTCTCGGCATCGGCGATGTCTTCAACGACGTGTGTGGTTATCACAATAGTCATGCCGTTTTCATCGCGCATCTTTTTTATTGCAGACTTTATCAGATTTCGCGAAGGCAGATCCACACCGACTGTCGGCTCGTCCAAAAACAGTATCTCGGGGTAATGCAGGCTTGATGCCACCAGTTCGCATTTCATCCGCTCTCCTAGCGAGAGCTGCCTGGTTGGTTTTGTATACACCTTTTCTATGCCAAGAAGTCTTATAAAATATTTAAGGCGTTTTCTGAATACCTCCTCAGGTATACCATATATTTCCTTCATAAATATGTACGTATCTATTGGCGGCAGATTCCATTCGAGCTGCAAATGCTGAGATCCAAACATGACTCCTATCCGCTCGGTTAGCTTTCTGCGCTCTTTGGACGGGTTCATACCTAAAACATTTGCACTTCCAAAATCCGGATGTATAACGCCTGAAAGTATCTTTAGCATTGTCGATTTTCCTGATCCGTTTTTGCCTAAAAGCGCAACTATCGTGCCTTTTTTTATCCTAAAACTGATACCATTTAATGCGTAGCTGAATGTTTTTTTCCTGCGAATTGCGGCGAGAAACCCGGTGCCTTCTTTGCGGTAGCTCACAAAATGTTTCTTAATTTTATCCGCCACTATTACATCAATATTATTTTCCATAAAAAACA
>JAJZLZ010000054.1 GCA_021850375.1 Microcaldota archaeon | reverse complement strand
ATATTCGCCTTTTATAACTCTTTTAGATAATCCTAAAGTTAATAAAAATAAAAACGGGGCCATATACGGGCTGCCATACACTGTGAAAGACAGTATATGCACAAAGGGCATACAGACGACAGCCGGCTCTAAAATCTTAGAGGGCTATGTGCCCGAATTCGATGCCACTGTCGTAGATAAGGCTACAAATAGCGGAGGAGTCATGATAGGCAAGAGCGCACTTGATGAATTCGGGTTTGGAACCTTCTCTACCAACTGTGCATATGGGATTCCTAAAAACCCGCATGACCCATCACGCAGCTGCGGAGGCAGCAGCGGTGGCGCAGGATGCATAAGCGCAATATCTGACTTTCCGCACATAGCAATAGCGCAATCAACCGGAGGCAGCATCACCGCGCCCGCGGCTTTTACCGCAACTGTTGGCTTAACGCCAACCTATGGCCGGGTTTCAAGGTACGGATTGATAGACTATTCAAATAGCATGGATAAAATAGGAGTCATATCAAAATCTGTATATGACAGCGCACTGATGCTCTCGATTATATCTGGGCACGATGATAAGGATTCAACAAGCAGCGAAATTAAAAATGAGGATTTCACAAAATATGAAAAAAAAGGAGTAGCAGGCATGCGCATTGGGATACCTAAGGAGTATATGGGCGATGGAGTAGATAAAAGCATAAAACAGGAGGTTTCAAAACAGGCAGACGCCCTTGAATCGATGGGCGCTAAAATAGGCGATGTGAGCTTGCCCACTACAAACTACGCAATCCCGGCATATTACATAATCGCAATATCCGAAGCATCTACAAATCTTGCAAGATACTGCGGACTGCGCTACGGCATGCAGTTTGATATGGATGGAGGAAATTTCGATGATTATTTCTCAACTGTACGCTCAGCAGGATTTGGCAGGGAGGCAAAGCGCAGAATAATTCTTGGCACATATGCACGCATGGCTGGATTTAGGGACGCTTATTACCTAAAGGCTCTGCGGGTTAGGGCAAAGATAGTGAAGGAGTTTAAGGTTGTTTTTAAGAATTTTGACGCGCTGCTTGCTCCTTCGATGCCAATTCTGCCACCAAAATTCAGCGAAATAGAAAAGCTCACACCAATACAAACATACAACATGGATATATTGACAATAGGGCCTAACATGGCAGGCATGCCGACGCTTTCGGTGCCTTCGGGAAAATCCAACGGGCTTCCAATAGGGATTCAGTTAATAGCCGATCATTTCAATGAGGGAACGCTTATAGCAGCAGGCTGCGCAATCGAGGAAATGAAATGACTAGCGAGGTTATGATAGGTATAGAGACGCACGTTCAGCTCAACACAAAGAGCAAGATGTTCTGCTCAGACCCATCAGACCAAAAGGACGCAGAGCCAAACAGCAACACATGCCCAATATGCCTTGGAATGCCCGGATCAAAGCCCAAGGTCAATAAGGTAGCAGTGAAGTATGGAGTTCTTGTAGGGCTTGCACTCAATTGCAGCATAAATAAACGAGTGTTCTTTTCTAGAAAAGCGTATTTCTATCCGGACTTATCCAAAAATTTCCAGATAACTCAATATGAGGTGCCAATTGCCGTAAACGGAAAAGTTCAGCTTGGGACTAACACAATACGCATAAGGCGCGTGCATATAGAGGAAGATCCTGCAAAGCTGATCTACAGCGGAGGGGACATAACAAATTCCAAAGGGGTCTTAATAGACTACAACAGGGCGGGGGTTCCACTCGCCGAGATAGTCACAGAGCCCGACTTCAAAAGCCCAAAGGAGGTCCGCAGTTTCCTAGAACGCCTATCCTCAATTCTTGAGTATCTTGGCGTGTATGATTCTACAAGGGAGATGTCTCTTAGGGTCGATGCGAACATATCGATTAACGGCGGAGAGCGCGTAGAGGTCAAGAACATAACCGGCTTTGAGAACGTTGAGAAGGCGTTAAGCTATGAGATAGTCAGGCAAAACGGCCTGGCAAGGATGAATGTGTCGGTGCAGCGCGAAACGCGCCACTTCGATGCCGAGATGAGGACTACAAAGAGCTTGAGAAAGAAGGAGTATGAGGATGACTATGGATACATTTTCGACCCGGACCTTCCGATGGTAAATCTTGGCGAGGATTATGTTTTAAACATCAAGTCTTCAATGCCAGAGCTTCCAGAGCAGATGGCAAGGCGCTTTGAGGCCGAATATAATATAAACGAATATTATGCGGGCGTTATCGTATACGCCGGAAAGGATATGGCGAAATTCTTCGAAGATACGGTCAAACTACACAATAATCCGCAAATTGTCGCAAACTGGCTGATAAATTACGTATTGAAGAGCTTAAACTGGCGCTCTGAGCGAATATCCAACTCAAAGATACGCCCAGATAGCTTTGCTGAATTTCTTGACATGATTAAAAATGGCGAGATAACAGAGAGATATGCAAAGGAGCTTATCAAGAAATATGTTGACACCGGAGAGTCCCCTAAAAGCCTTATAAGCGGTGGCGCTAAGAAGGTGGATAAAAGCGAACTTATTAAAATAGTTGCTAGCATAATAGATAGCAACAGTGAGGCTGTTGCCCAGTTCAGATCTGGAAGGCTTGAGGCGCTCCAGTTTCTCATAGGGCAGGTTCTGAATAAAACACAGAAACAAGCAGATCCAAAAGAGATAAAAGAGATCATTGAGAGTTCATTAAAATAATTTATGCCTCGATAGCTCAGTAGGTAGAGCGATCGGCTGTTAACCGATAGGTCGCAGGTTCGAGTCCTGCTCGAGGCGCCATATTTTTGCATTCTCATTTTGCTTACAGATTAATTATTTGAACAAATAATACATAGCAGATAGTGACATTATCGTATTGCTAAAGCATTTAGGCTTGCTTTTTTTGAACTTCGAAAAAAATAAAATTTGCGCATCCTAATAATATAGTAATAGATGAACAGATAGATAAGCAAAGAGAGTACTATACAAAGAAATGGCTAGGCAAAATATAGAGTTTTAGGAATCCATATCAAATTGCTAGATACAACGCATAATGCTTTATGACAACAAAAGATCATATAAAATAAATTAGAATATTTAAGTTATAGGATAACCACTAAGCCATAAGTTGATTTGTGCATCGGGCGATGCGCTTTAGGTTCTGCTCCAAAAGGACAAGATAAATTTAGAGCAAGATTTGCTATCCTGTTTGTATAAGCTCAAGCAGCATCTCAAAACAAAATCTTAAATATATAGCATACTATATACTAACTATAGGTGTTATATAATGTCTGAGGAAATAACTACAATACAACTACGCAAGTCAGTAGTTAAGGTATTAAAGCAGTTCAAGAAATACCCCCGGGAGACTTATAGTGAGATAATCTTAGGCCTTATAGAAAGCGCCAGGGAGATGAAAGAGTTTGATAAGTTTGTTCAGGAAGCCCAGAAAACCAAGATGAAAGAGCTATGGAGAGAGGGTGATTACTCGGCGTGGGAGCATGCCTAAAGCCGGAGATGTGGTAATAACAAGGGTGCAATTTACAGATAGCGAAGGCTCAAAGATCAGACCCGCATTGGTGCTATTCGAGGAGTTAGGCAACATAGTGATAGCAGGG
>JAJZLZ010000046.1:21000-22261 GCA_021850375.1 Microcaldota archaeon | reverse complement strand
GCGGTGCGCCATGCTGACATTTTGGTCCTGGCGGCTCCGCGCTATGCTATCTATCTCGTCTATAAACAGAACGCACGGCGCATTCTTCTTTGCTATCGCAAATATCTCCGCTATTTTGCGCTCAGAATCCCCTGGCACTCCGGAGATTATGTTGGATGCCTTCACAACGTAAAATCCTGCATGCGCTTCATTTGCAAGAGCGCGCATGAGCAGCGTCTTTCCGGTTCCCGGAGGCCCAAATAGTAGTATGCCCTTTACCGGTTTTATGTTATATGCGTTTGATATGTCCTTTAATTCTATTGGGGAGAGTATGGTCTCTTTCATTTCCATTTTTGTGGATTCGTAGTTTCCTATGTCACTAAATCTCTCCTTTGCAGATTCCTCGGATATGAATTCAAACGCGTCTCCGAACTTCATGCGCAGATCGTTCTTTCTAACCTCCAGCGCCTTTACAACTCCGGTATCGTAGCTCTCAAGTAGGAATATTATCAGTATGCCGGCTGCGAAGCTTATAAAAGGCAAAATTAGGCTGTATTTCTGGTTAAAGCCGCTTGACAATGTTATGTACGCTATTGGATATAATATACCCGCAAAGCTGGCATATGTTCCCTTTAGTTTTGATCTGCTGGAGACTGCGATCATATCGCTAACAAAGACCGCGACTATTATCATCGCTATAAACACGATGTATTCGAGCGTATAGAATCCCAGCGGACTTAAAAGGCCCGCAAAGGCGGACGAGATATTGCCTATAATATAGCCGTTGAAGGCATTCTCCTTAATGCTTCCTACTCCCTGCGCGAAGTTTAGCATGTTGAGTGGAGGGTGCGAGGGAGTTGAATAATTAAGCAGCGGATTTGCGCTCATGCTCGCATGCGCATTCGCCTGCGGATATGGCACAAAACCCATATTCTGTATGCCTGTAAAACCCGAGAGCATTATTATCATTAAGATTGACAGCAGCGCGACAGTGCCTGCGCGTTTGTATCCAAGTATTAGTATCGAAAGTAAAAATATGGGCAGCTCAAGTATGAACCCTAATGATGAGAATGGCAGCACTGCGAGCAGATACAAAAACGCTATCGTTCTATGGTGCATATAGCCATATACCAAGGAGAAGGTGATCATGATTGGAAATATGAATGCAAGCGCCGGCATCTGGTATAATACCATTGGTACTGCAAGGGCGAGCATTATTATGAGCCCCAAAAAGCCATGCCTTAAGCTCGCATAGAATACCACCAATGCAAGAACCAGTAAT
>JAJZLZ010000046.1:0-20990 GCA_021850375.1 Microcaldota archaeon | reverse complement strand
AAATAGCGGGTAGAAGGGTAGAGCGGATGCGAATGCAATAAGGCCGAGTGTTATTATCATCGCGTCTATGAAGTTGTTGTTTGTAACCACTTCAGTCAGCAGGTCTTTTATTCTATATATGTATAGTGGGGCACGCCTTCTCTTGCGTATCACCTCTCGTGATATCGCTCCCCTGACTGTGCTGCCATCAAATTCCTCCCCAGATCGGCCCATCAAATCATTTTTATACTTCACTATATAAACTCATAAGGATTATATATCATATCGCCTTAAATACTTCTATCCCGCTGTAGCTCAAAGGCAGAGCGATCGCCTGTAGTATGATGCCAATGTTGGAAAGCGATAGGTTGGGTGTTCGACTCACCCCAGCGGGATATGCATGTTTATTAAAGCTGAGCATTAGAATACTAAACAATGCCTTGGTAATGTAGTGGTCTAGCATGCGACCCTGTCACGGTTGTAACCCGGGTTCGAATCCCGGCCAAGGCGAATTTTTATTTATACCGATGGAATATTCATAATTTATTATTGGCGCGTTAAATGTCATTAATCTACGGATTTTCTAATTTGCTGCTATTTGCATCTTTTTTTGTAGTGGTATCAGAAACAATACAACTACTCAACCAAATGGTACTGGTGCCATTGAAGTACCATTCAGAATTATCCAAAGCAAAAGGATTGAATTCGGTTGTAAAAAATGTAATGAAGACGGACAAATTGTCGTTCTTCTTAATCTACACTGCAGAGTATTTGGCTATTTTTTTACTTGTAATTGCACGCGCTTCAGTAATAAATTTTGGTTTTGTAACATTGCCGTTATCGATAATAGCAATTGGGTTGATTTTGATAATTATCGGTGAATTTATCAGGCTTTGGGCGACTTATACGCTGGGTAAGTTCTTCACATACTTTGTAGTGACTACAAAGAATCAAAAACTTGTCACTAAAGGGCCTTACAGATTTGTAAGGCATCCGGGATACCTTGGTGGATTGCTCTTAGTTGCTGGTTTTGGGATAATTTCAGGATCATTGATAACAGCAGCATTATATATTTTATTTTTATTAATTGCCTATGCCTATAGAATACATGTAGAGGAAATAGCGCTCGTGCAAAGATTTGGCAAAGTGTACGCCAATTATTCTAAGCAAACGGCCAGAATAATTCCATATTTTATATAAGTACAGATGCGAGCTCGGAGGTTGCAACCTGGGTTTTAAAAAGAAACTTTCGGGAAAAGCTCGTTTATGCTATTATCGAGCGGCTATGGATAAATCTGTTTTACAACTGAATATCAAACAGACCTAACTGGCCTTTAATAGGAACCGGCGTTATCTGTTGTATATTCTCAAGAATCCATGCGTTTGCGCCTTCGTAAAGCTCGCAGCACGCCTTTTTCTCATCTTCCTTAGTCATGGGTCTGCAGTCTACTAGGTCTACGACCGCCACTGCCTTTCCTGAAAGCTTAGACTGCGGAGTCTTTGAAGCGCATATCAGTAGCTTTCCCTTGTAACTGGTAGTCCACTTCCTAGTTTCTATCGTCTTCTGACCGCTCACGATCATAGATACCCAGGGTTCCTTAATGCAGATTGCTTTCAATCAAGCCACCGTTGCTATCATTCAAATTTTTATTTAGACGTTTATATATATGCCTTTGCTTGAATAATATTTTGATGATAAAACTGGCTTGGAGCAACAATTGCATCCATGCGGTTCTACTGAAATAAGATGCAAGAGGCGATGTAGAAGTTCGTGCTTTACGACTTTTTGAAGGATTATGGTTTAGGAATGCGATATGAAAAGCAGGTTGAGAAAGGTTATAAGAAGATTCTGCACAAATATTATTTGTTCAACAAAGCAAATTATTAATGGAAATATAAATGATGAATTCTATGAAAATCACCTCATTTTTATGGTTTGTAGACAACGCAGATGAAGCCGCGAAATTTTATGCATCTGTTTTTAAGGGCAAAATAATCAGCAACACAAAACTAAAAGATACCCCAAGCGGCCCAAATACGTATCTTGTAACAATTAAACTTGCAAATATGACATTTACTTTAATAAATGGGGGCAAAGCCAAAGGATTCACACAATTCTCAGCAGCAACTTCGTTTGTAGTCAACTGCAAGGACCAAAAAGAGGTTAATTACTATTGGAGCAGCTTGCTAAAAGGCGGAGGAAAGCCAAGTAGATGCGGTTGGTTGACAGATAAATATGGCTTAACATGGCAGGTAATACCAGATCAGATGCCAAAGTATCTTGCCGGTTCAAACAAGCAAGGAAGAGATAGGGCAATGAAAGCGATGCTTAAGATGGCAAAGCTTGACATTGACAAAATCAGGCAGGCATATATGGAAGAGTAGATGGCTTATTGTAATTGGAATGATTTTATGGAGAGCAAAAATAAAGGGTTAAGCAAAGAGGAGCTAGCCGCGATGAAGGAGTACCTCAAAGAGAAGAACGCTAAGGCTAATGGCGAAGAGGCTGTTCTTGCCGCAATCGCCAAAATGAAGGAGCCAGATCGTTCAATGGCAAAGCGCATACATACAATAGTCAAAGCAGCAGCGCCAGAGCTTTCTCCTAAAACCTGGTATGGCATGCCTGCATATGCAAAGGGAGATAAAATTATCTGCTTCTTCCAGAATGCGGGCAAATTCAAGGCAAGATACTCAACTTTTGGTTTTAGCGACAAGGCAAATCTAGACGAAGGCAAAATGTGGCCTACAGGATTTGCGCTAGTAGATTTAACCAGCGTAGAAGAGGCAAAAATTACCGCTCTTGTGAAGAAGGCTGTGAGATAAAAGAGATTTTGATGCGATAAGAGCCTAACGGCCATTATAAACCCAGCAAATTATAGCTCTTAAAAACAAATAAATACCTTGGGCGAGATTTAACGTAAGCCGTGAGATTAATGGAAGGACTTTTATGCAAAAACCTCTCTAAGATATACGATGGGAAAATTCACGCGCTAAGTAAGGTCAGCTTCGAATTTCCAAGCCATGGAATATTTGCGATGATAGGCCGCAATGGCGCGGGCAAAACGACCCTTATACGGATATTATCAACAGAGCTTATGCCAAGTTCTGGCTCTGCAACTATAAATGGTTTTGATATTGTATCGGAGCCAAAAAAAGTACGCGAAGCAATAGCCATAGTACCTCAGGAGGCAAGGGCGATACCATGGCTGACTCCAAGGCAGACTATACTGTGCTATCTTCTATACAGGGGATTTCCATATAAGGATGCGGCGAGAAGGGTGAAAGAGTCATTAAAGAAGCTTGGAATAGAGCGTCATGAGAACACGCTAAACCGAAAGCTCTCCGGAGGCACGAAGAGAAAGGTGATGGTCGCAACAGTGCTCGCATCCGAGGCAAAGGTCATATTTTTAGATGAGCCAACAACCGGGCTTGATCCCATATCAAGGGCGGATCTGTGGGCGATGCTAAGCGGGCTGAAAAAGGACTATTTGATATTTCTTACAACGCATTATCTTGAAGAGGCGGAATATCTGGCAGATAGCATAGGGATAATGGACAATGGCCGCCTGCTGGCAATTGGATCGATGGATGAGCTGAGGCGCAGGCTCGGGCAGCAATACAGCATACGAATAATGCAAAGTTATAAGCCAAAGGCGCTAAAGGGATTTAGGACGGTGGGCTTTGAGGGAGGGCACCAGGTAATGGCGAGCGAAAAAAAGGCGTTCATGCTATCAAATAAGCTCATAAAGGAGAAGGTGAAATTCTCAATAAACCCCGCGTCACTTGAAGACGTGTTCTATACGGTTGTAAAAAGGCCAATAACCATGGAAGATGAAGCAGGAGGTGATGGCGAATGGTGATTAAAAGGAGTATAATGAGCCAGCTGCTCGCATCTGTTTTGATAAATGCGATCTATGCGATGCAGAACTATCCAATAATGCTTATCAACACCATACTTGCGCCGTTTTCAATACTTGTGATAATAGTGCTAATCAGCCATGGCGGGCTAATAGGCGTAGGGATTGAGGGCGCACTTATAATGACTACAATAACCGCAGGAATAGGGCTGCAAGGAGATCTGTCTCATCTGAAAAATGATATGAAACTACAAGACATGGTGGTGAGCTCGCCAACAAGCTCTGCGACGTATATTGTTGGCATGGGAATATCCGAGCTCATATTCGCCGCGCCGGTCATAGTTTTGCTTGCAATACTTGCGGGGATATATATACATCCAACACTAATGCAAACATTAATACTTGCATCTGTTATGGTAATAACATTTGTCTTCTCCATAGTTTTAGGATATCTCTTATCTACATTAACCTCTGATGTGGTGCAGAGCTGGGGATTTTCTGGCATAATCTCGATAGTTCTAAGCACGCTGCCTCCCGTATACTATCCGATAAGCTACATTCCCATGCCATTTCGCTATCTCGCATACATATCCCCTACAACATATGCGGCGCAGATCGTGCAGAGCGCAATAGGGTTCACGCACATCGCACCGGTGAATTTGTATGCTGACTGGATTGTGCTTATAGCAATTTGCATAGCCCTGATAATTGTGGCGTATAAAAAGGCGCAGTGGCGCGAGAGCTAGAAAGGCTAAGAGCGGAAATAATAAAATCATTACGTGAATGGCGCATGCATGTAAAACATTGGCGGGCTATTTGCCTATGCGCCCCCAATGCCAGCAAATATCGATGCTATAAGCGCTTTAACTCCTATATATATGACCACACCTAAAATTATGAATACGGGCAGATACTTTAATCCCTTTATCGCCTTGCCGGAGGATATAGCAGACATTATAAGGCTTGAGAACCCGGTTATTATCACTATTGCTATTATGGAGAATGTGTGGTATTGCTGCGGGGTGATCTTAGGAGGGCTTGGCTTCAAAAACGAGAGGCCCGTAGTGGGCAGGCCTCCTGGGTTTGAGGCGAGTATGCCCTTCCATACCTGGTCTGTTACTACAATCATCTGGCTCGTTAAGCCATATAGCACTGGAGATGCTACAAGCCCTGCAAAGACAATGAAAATACTATATAAGAAGAGCTGCCCGGAGACCTCCTTTTGGGTCATCTGCTGATTTCTCATGTCCTTTGATAGCTGTTCTAAAAGGTCCGCCATCGCCCCTCCGAATGTGAGTGACTCTATTATCATGCGTATGGCGTGGGTTAGTTGAAATGACCTGTAGCGTAAAGCAAGCCCGCGCAATGCATCGTTGAAGTTCTCTCCGCTGAATATCTGCATGTTCATCTTCTTGATGTCCTCGCTCAAAAAGCCAAACTCCGGCCTTGCGGCGAGAAGCATCGCCCTGTCAAGCGCAATGCCGCTTCTTAAGTTTGCTGATGCTATTTGCAGATAATCCGGAAGCATTTGTTCCATCTTGGTCTTTCTCTGGTCTATCTTGTATTCCAAAAACGTATAGACAAGCCCTACAAACAGTGCGCCAACGCCTATTCCTGCGAGTGCGTCAAGTGCTGGATTTAAGTGGGTGTATATGTATGCGAGCATTGTGACTACAACAAAGAGCGCGATGAAGCCTATGACCATAGTTCTGGCTATGCTCTCTACGCTGGTCTTCATGCCGGCAAGGTCAAGCTCGCGTGATAGATATATCGCAAGGCTTCTTGTTATCAAACGCTCGAATCTTATTGCCATATCATCACATGCTAAAGACTGGTCTTGAAGAAGTGACCATCAACAAAAATATTATCTGCAGGAAAAATATACCGACAAGTGCGAACTCCAATACCGTGAAATCTATCGTGAATATCGCGATGAAGGTAGTTAATATGCTAAGTACCGCAATTCCCATGCTTGGCACTATTATTCCAAAGAGCATGTAAAACATCGCAATGGCGTTGAGGCGCTGGCCGTACCTTCTCAGCTCGATGACCCTCTCCTGCGATAGCTGGTCTATGACGCTCTGAAGCGCCGATGTGATATCTGCTCCTGCCCGTATGCTTACTGCCGCCTGTATCATAATGCGCTTAAAAGAAGGGCTCTTGCTGTCTGCAACTGTTTGGTCTATAGCATCCTCAAGGGTGGTGCCTATTTGGACCTTCTCAACGATCTTTGCGAACTCCTTGCTCGCATCTCCGTATCCGGTGCTGATTGATGTTATCGCATTAAACAGCGGCAGGCCGGATCTTAACGATATTATCATATCTCTTGCTGCAAAGAGTATGTCCCTCTCCACGTTTTTTGCTGCGCTGTTTATCTGGCGTTTTGGATAGTTTAAAAATGACTGGAATGCCATCATGTACACTACTATGCCGATAAGAACTGCAAATATGAAATCCAGCGGCAATGCAAGAGCGGTTCTGCTCTTAAATAATACAAATATCGCAACTCCCACAGCAAAAGCAAGAAGGATTGATACAATCATCATATTGCGTATAAACTGATACATGCTGATCTTCATGCCCTGTGCACGCATAGCGTTTTCAAGGCCTTTGCTCTTGGCTCCGACCCCTTCAAGATACATCTGGAATTTGCTAGGAGGCTTCATCTTAAGTTTAGCAGCGCGCAGCTGAGTGTCGCTAAATCCGGGCATGTTCTCGTTGACTTTTTGCGGCTGTATCTGAATCTGCGGTGATGGCGCCTGCTGCGCATTTGTAGATGTCGGTGTGGACGGCTGCAATGATGGCGCGGCATTTGGCTGTGGGTTAGTATTTTGCTGGTTTATCTTCTTTGGTGGCATGCTAAAGAGCTTTGAGAATGGGGATGGCTTTGGCTGCAGCTCCACTTCCTGCCCGTTGATTATTATTTTCTTGCTCTTTTTCCCGAACATCTAAACCATCAATTTGTCTACAAGGCTATTGGCCTCGGCTAACTTTTGGTCCCTTAAAATTGTAAGAGGGCCGCTAGACTTGTCTGGATTTTCACTCAAATACTCTGCAAGCCCCTTTATTTCGCTGACAACTATTTTCATCTGCTCAGCATCCAGCGAATTTGTATTAAGCGCTCCTATAATCCTCTCAAGCTCGGCGAGCTGGTCTTGGGTCGATAGGCTTGGGAGTATCAAATCGCGCGTGGCCTTCACCTGTTTTATCTTTGTCTCTTTCTTGCGGGTACTTCCAATTTTTTTGAATGCAAGTGCGAGGCCGTCTATCTCCTCTTTAGCCTGCGCTTTAAGCGGATTTGGCGCGGCTTTTAGGGCAATGCCTTTGGTAGTCTCTTTTTGACCTGCGTCATCTTTGTTTGATAAATTAACTAATTGAGGTTCAACATATGCAATATTGTGTTTTGATTGCTTAATTGGCTTTGAAATTGAGGTATCTTCTCCTATCTGATTTAAGAGCTCATAATAGCCCGGCACGGCAGGAGTCTGCGTTGAAAAGACCGATGATATATCTATATGTATCACGCTTTGGACCTGCGTGTCTTTTTCAATCTCCAAAACCTTAGAGAGCAGATCTTGGTATGATTGTGCCATAAAATCCCTAGAAATCCTCCCTTGAGAAGACCACATCTTCGCGCGCCATGTCAATAACCTTTTTGTTGTTCTTGTAGTAGTTTGCAACTACAAAGCCGCAGTCGTCTATTCCGATAACGTTGTTTTTGACCATCCAGTCCAAGATGAGCGTCTTCTCCTCAAGGTCTTGCGCCATCTCCTTTCTGCCAAGCCCGCCGTATAGCGCGAGCGTCTCTAGCATCCTGGTCATCTCGCTTATCTGGTTGAACGAGTCATTCATCATGTTCCATCTATACAAGACATTGACGTCTCCGCTGTTCACGATTTCGCCGAATTCTAGCATCCTCCTGATGCCTTTTGTTCTATGCCTAAAGAGCGTAACTACCGCGCCAAGCGCGTTCATTGTTATCTTTGGTATGTCTATTGGCGGGTTTGTCATTCTGATTATAGTGTCCTGCGCGTTGTCTGCGTGCACGGTCCCATAGACGGAGTGTCCTGTGTGTATGGCTTCAAATAACGTCTCTGCGTCCTTTTTGGTTCTGATCTCTCCGACAAGCATAATATCAGGCCTTTGCCTCAATGCGTTGACCATAAGGTCATATAAGGTTATCTCTCCTTTGCCTTCAGGGTTTGGCTCCCTTGATACCATCGGCAGCCATTGCAAAAACACCGGAAGCTCAAGCTCACGCGTCTCCTCTATTGAAATCACCCTGCGCGTGGATGGGAAGAACATGCTGCATGCGTTTAGAAAACTGGTCTTTCCGCTGGCAGTTCCACCGGAGAATAGCAGGCTCATTTCGTTTTGTATGCACAGCCACACAAGGGATGCGACCTGCGAGGATATGGAGCCTGATTTTATAAGCGCCGGCATTGTCCATGGGTTCTTTGCGAACTTTCTGATTGTGAGCGTGTTTCCTACCTGGGATATTGGATATAGCGTTGCGTTAACTCTAGAGCCGTCCTGAAGTTCTGCGTCCATGAGTGGGGTTAGAGAGTTTATCTCCCTGCCAATCCTTCGGCCTATCTGTGCGGCCTGTTCGTATATTGCCTCGTCGTTTTGCGGCTTTATGTTCGTTTTGCACCATCCCAGCTTCTTATGGAACACCCAAATGGAATCCCTTGCGCCGTTGACCGCAATCTCCTCTAAATTGTCGTCTGCTATTACGACCTCCAAGTCGCCAAGGCCGAGCATCATGTTTATTACGTATGCGGTCAATAAGAGCTTTGTTGCCGGTCCTGTTCCGGGTATATACTTGTCAATTAAAACCTGGCTCGCGGATTTGTAGCGCCCGTTTAATTCTCGTATGTAGTCTTGGTCTTGCACCTTTGATGGGTCCACCTGAACCATCGTGGTCAGCTCCGGCCTAAGAGACATGAGCAAAAGTTTTGTAGCGCTGCCTATTCCGGGAAAGCTTACGTTGTATTGGGGCACGAAAGCGATATCTGTATCCACTATCGTTATCTCAACCCCCATGCCGTGCACGTCGAGAGCGTATTCCGCAAGTACCCTGTTCTCGGTGCTTTTCAATGTCATATAATATCTCACTTCTTCTCGTTCTTTCCTACTATTAGACCGTATGTCTCATCCAGAGCGCTCCTGATCTCCTCTGCGTTTGCGCGCACTTCGTTGCTCTTCTTTTTGAGTTCGTCTATTAACTCGGCCTTCTTCTCGGTAGATATGTTTGCGGCATCTAGGGCGCGGGACTGCTCAAGTATCTCAATTATCTCCTTGCGCGCGTTTGCAATGCCTTTATTTATCTCGGCTATGCTATCTCTTGCGTTGCGCACGGATTCATCAAGGCGCGCAGAATCTCCAAGCGCGTTGCGCATCTCCTGCATTGTCTTTTTTGCTTCATCATACTCCTTCTCAAATATCTTTGAGTACCCAAGCATCTCTTCCGAGGTGTGCTCGTATTTGTCCTTAAATTCGGTTCTGGTCGCGTCTATTTTGCGCTTGTACTCCTCAATTTCCCTGTTAAACTGCTTTATATTTTCAAGAGTGCTCTTTGACTCTGTGGCATCCTCGATTATTATGTCAAGCGCGTCGTCCGCCGCTACTCCTTCAGCCTTTATGCTGCTGTATATGTCGTTGACCGAGCGCTTTATCATTCTCTTAAACTCCTTTGTGCGCAGCTCCATTTCAGCTTCCAGCGATTCGTAGAAAGCCTCCTTTGTGTCCTCAAGCTCCCTTATCGAATCCTTTGCAAGTATGGCCTTTTTCTGCGCGATGTCGATTCTGTCAAGCCTGCCTTTTATCGCCTTTTCATGGTCTGTTGATTCCAAAACGTTTATTTTCGCATATATCTCGTTTATGCGCTTTTCAAGAGTGCTAACATAGGTCACGGAGTTGTTTTTGATATTTTCAAGCTCTTTTCCTTTCTGCTCTACCGGCGTATAGAGCCTGTCTAAATCAGTGAATATTTTTTGTACCTGCGGGAGGCGCTGCTTGTATACCGTCTCGATGTCAGATACTGTCTTTGAGAGCTTTTCCATGTCCTTTGTGAAGTGTTCAAGGGCAAGGCGCTCCATCTCCACGTCCTCGCTTATGCCTGTCTGTTTTATCTGCGTGGTTGCGCGTAGCGCATCCTGCTCTTCGGCCGAGACGCGCAGCGGCTCCATGTACATCTTTCCAAGCTCGTAGCTGATTCTAACGAGCTTTCCCCTCTCAAGTATCTTTGCCCAGCTCTCGACGATATTTGGGCTGACTCCAAGCTCCACTGAAACTCCAGTGAGTTCGCATCTGCCCCTGTTCTTTAAAAGCTCTAGCAGGGCGTCAATGCTTGTTTTGGTCTCACCCTGCACGTTTTCATTTTGAAGTGCGTCTTTTTCAGGTGGTTTCTGGTCCATTAGAACACAATAGGATATACCCAAGAAAAGTTTATAAATGCGTCGCCGACATTTTGGCAGTGCCTAAAGCAGCACCATACGGCTCATTGTTGACATGAAAAGCGCGATAAGCACGATGAATCCTAAATATACTATCCCAACTCCGGTGAAATACTCCAGCAGCACCAAGAGTATCGCCATGAATGTTAGATATATCGGCGGGTTCCATTTCAAAACCTTGCTCCCGTCCAGTGGGAATATGGGCAGCATGTTGAAGAAGGCGAGAAATAGGCTTATGAATATGACATAGCTGATCGCATGCGATGCGTAGCTGCCAAGACTTAAAACGCTGCCCGCGCCTAAGAACACTAAAAATATCAGCATGTTTATTGCGGGGCCGGCAAGCGACACGATGCCGTTCTCCTTCACCGTAAAGCTGTTCGCATAAATATATGTTGCTCCCGGCATTCCCAATAGGAATCCGAACATGCCACTAAACAGTGTTATTATAAGACCGTTATTTGAGCTTCTAAAGCGTGCCTGCGCGCCGTAGTGCTGCGCCGTGAACTTGTGCATCAGTTCATGAAGCACGAAGTTGAGCGGGACCGCAATTGCGGCTATTGGTATGAAATACAGTATGCTCTGTGCGAGATTTTTTCCAAAAAGCCCGCCGCTAAAGGCGAATGCAAACGCCACTGTTAAGATGACATCCGCAATTATTATGTCCTTTATTTCATCTGTCAGTGAAAATTTGAGCTGCATAGAATCGGTTTGGAAATGAAAATATATAAACCCGCAAGATATAATATAATCCGTCTAGCCCCATCGTCTAGTGGTCAAGGACGGCGGCCTCTGGAGCCGTAAACCCCAGTTCGAATCTGGGTGGGGCTAATCAAAATAAACTAGTCCTGCTAGGCATAAAAATATGTAAGCCAATATGTGCTCAAGACTTTTCGGCTCATATGTTGCCCTGCCTTTGCACATTGGTTTTCATAGCACCTTCAATCATATTCTTGTCCAATCCGTCAGGCAGATTCGAGCTGTCGTTCATGTAGTCATATATTATAAGCCGCAGAACGTTTCCTATTACATAGCTAAACAATATGCCGAAAACGAACACGCCAAATCCTAAAACGCCAATAATTACGCCCAAAGCAAGCACGCTTGTTGCAAGCACAACACCGCCTATTATAAGGGCAATGCCGGCGAGGATTATTAAGATGCTATAGACATCCGCGTAAGCAAAGCCCCCAAAGGTCTTGCCGAAGTTTTTGAATATAAATTTTGCGCTCGTCTTTATTGCATCAATCGGTCCGACCTTATTGTCTATTATGACTGGTATTGCAAACATGCTTGCGGTCGCAAAGGCAATTCCGACAATGCTGCCTATTATAGCCCTTCCCGCAAATCCGGATATCGCGCTGCCGCTTCTGCCTCTACCTTCAATTAGGCGTATTATCAGCGTTATGATCGCATCGAATACTGCCCACTCAAGTGCGAGCTTCCAGTACTGCTTGGTCTGTGAGAATGCCTCTCCAATAGATATATGCTTCTTCTTTCCATGGCTCCTAAATGCAATCAGCATCGCTATGATTACATATGTCGATATGAAGTACACAAGGATATAATATATTATGAGCATAGCAATGTCAAGCGCGCTGCTTGTGCCAATGAATATGAATGATGCCACTAAAAGTATGGCAAGCACTATGCTTATAAAAAACGCAATAAGTGGGTACAAAAACAGCTGCTTATCCTGCATTATAAGCTTTCTGGTGGCGCCGCCAAGCCTCCATCCTGCCCTAATATTTTCAAACATAATATTACCTAACTTCAACGCTCTATAGTTATTTTTCTCTAATCTATTAAATACCCATCGCCAGCGCGCAAAGAAGAAATTGAATCTGATCTTTTGGCGGGGCGTTGCTATAATAACAATTAAGTCTTTATGTGTTTTCTTCGATACACTACTATTTGACGCGTTAAGCGCCGCAAGGGTTGGCATAGATGAAATCAAACAGGGTTATAGTGTGCGGATATGGGGTTGTAGGCCTGCATGTGGTCGATGATATAATCAATAAGGGCGCAAGTGTCACCGTAATTGAAATAAATGCGGCGCTATCGGAAAAGATAAGGGAGATAGGCGCAAAGGTGGTGGTCGGTGACGCGACTCACTCGGATGTTTTAAAGCAGGCCAATATAGAGAAGGCCGATGCGATAGCTATATTAATGGATGATGATGCGAAGAACCTGTTTGCTGTCATAACGGCCAGGGACTTGAACAAAAAAATATTTATAACTACAAGAGCAAACGATGAGTTCGTGCGCTCAAAGCTAATAGATGCCGGCGCGGATTATATTGTAATGCCAAAGCTGGTCGCAAGCAGGGAGATATTAAAGCAGATCAAATCGCTTAAGTGAAAGCATGCCCTATGCTACCGATTCTCTTTTTGAGCAAAACAGCAATCTAAACATTAGCTTTCTAATACTGATAGTAGCAATAATAATTCTAACAGCAATAGCGTCCTTTACGCTTATTTATCATCTCACCCACAACTCTTCCGGGTCAATATACTACACACTCGGCGCGCTATTGGACGTGAATTCTGAGGGCTATGCGTCGAAGATTATTGCCGCAATAAGCCCGAATACGTATGGATTTTATATGTTTGTCAGTATGATTGCATTCGACGGCGTTGTAAAGGCAGTAGTCGTCGGACTTGCAATAGCGTGGGCAATAAAGGTCATAGGCCATATAAGCATAAGATCTAAGCTCAGCGGAATCTCCATACGCCACATGCATGGCCATATAATCCTATGCGGATATTCGGACTTAGGCGAATTGATAGTAAAGAGCCTTGGCGCGCAGCGCAGGAAATTCGTAGTAATTGACAAAGACGCCGCAAAAGTGGATGAGCTATTAGAGGTAGGAATGCACGCTGTGCAGGGCGACTTCACGGATATTAAAACGCTCGAGCGCGCAGGTCTTGAAAAGGCACATGCCATAATATTCTGCGCGGAAGACGACTTCTCAAATCTCTTGGGCTTAATATCCACAAAGAGGATAAGCCCCAACGCGAAGATCATATCAAGGGCAAGGTCCAATTTATCCTTTGCCAAAATGAAGCGCGCCGGCGCCAGCCTTTGCGTTATACCTGAAATATCCGCAAGCCACGAGCTTGCGAGGGAGATACTATGGCGTCAATAAACCATACAAAGCGCGTGCTTGCAGAGCTGGTCTTGGCGCTTTTTGTAGTATCAATGGCGCTAAAGCTCTACTCAGGGATCAGCCCACTATATGCGCTAATAGATACGATTCTAAGCGCATTGCAGGTGGAGTATGTTGGCATCGGCATAAATTACAGCTCTCTTGCAGCGGTGTTCGCGTCTAAAATAATAGACGCGGCGATCCTGCCACTTTTAACCCTTTTGCTCGCAACGATATTTTTGGACGCGATAAACAGCATAAGCATAAGAGAAGGAGTCAGGCGCTCAATTACAAAGAGGCTAAACAACCATGTAATAGTTGCGCCTTTTAACTCTCTTGCCCTGCATCTTGGAGCGGAGATGAAAAAGGCAGGAATAGATGCGGTGGTGGTCGCTAAGTCCTCTACCGAGTTTAATAGAGCACAGGAGGAGGGAATAAACTGCATCATCGGGGAGATAAAAGACGCGGAGTCATTTAAGGCTGCAGGCATTAGCCGCGCCCTATGCTTAATATCATGCAGCAATACCGACATGCAGAACGCGCTTATAGCGATAACTGCAAAGTCCGTTTTTCCGAAAGTCAAGATAATATCCACGGCAAACAATTTTGAGAACGTGGACAAGCTGCTAAAATCCGGCGTTATGTCAATTGTTCAGCCAGAGGCGATAGCGGGCATAGAGGTGGCTTCTATTATATCCAGCAACACGAACACGTTAAAAACAAGCCACGCCCGCACCAAAAGGCGCGGGCGCGTTTTCCGAGGTTAGCCAATTGGATTGGCAGTAATATATAGATACTAAAGTATTTATAATTTACTTTAATATATGAAATTATACTAAAATACAAAGATATAAATATTTTCGCGAAAGACTAACTGCAGGAAATGCGCCAGCCAGCGCTATAAAAGAAGGCATGCCTAAGGAAGGCACTTTTTCTGGGGTTGTAGCGGCGTTGGAGCGGTTTCCGGGGTTGGAAAAATGGCAAATGGATTGGTGGAGCGAGAGCTCCGTAAGGGGATAGACCGACTATTGGCGGATGCAAATGGCGCATATGCGGGGATATCAGATGAAGATAGGATCGAAATCACTATAGCAGATGCAGAGCTTAGGGATCAGATTATTTGCTTCATCGAGGATATAGTGCGGTGCAGGAAGGTGTTTGAGTTCTCAAAAGACCCGCACCTAAAAGGCCGCATATGCCGCATGGCGCTGTTGATATCGCCAAAGGAGGTGAAGGGCCGTCTAATGCAGTGAGACGGCCATCCCTTTTTAAAGTCCAATTTGGTAATATTACACATGGCTATATTGGATCAAATAACAATAGAAAACGCAAACGGAATATACGCCCCAAGAGAGGATTCGTATCTAATGTGCGAGGCCGTAGAGAAATACGCAAAGGGAAGTGTTCTTGATCTTGGGTGTGGGAGTGGCATACTCGGCATAGCTGCTGCTATGATTGGGTGCAAAGTCACCTTTGCAGATATAAATAGGTCCGCGCTAATACAATCAAAGTTAAACTGCGATCTAAACCACACAAGTGGCGCGTTTGTATTATCAGATATGTTTAGCTCTATTTGCGGCAAATTTGATACAATACTATTCAATCCTCCATATGTGCCAAGTGAACGCATAGATTACATAGATTTGGATGGCGGCGTTGGTGGCAGGGAGGTGATAGACAGGTTTTTGCTCTCATATAAGAGCCATATAAATAAGAGTGGCATAGCACTTTTATTGGAGTCTTCGGCAAACAACTTTGACAAGGATGTAGAAGCTTATGGTGCAGAAATTGTGCTAAGGCGTCACTTCTTCTTTGAAGATCTTGCGGTTTTGCTCTTTAAATGACGCCCGCTTTTAATCTTGTTGATTTTGGTATATGCTCCCATAAACGGCGCTGCAAATCTAATTACCGGCTTTATCTGAGCAGACAGTGGGCGTATGAAATCATCCGTGCGATTTATCATGGATATCTCCTTTGCGTTCAGATTCCAGCCCGAAGCGTTTGCATTTTCGATCGCATGGCGCACATTTGATGCCTTTGGTATTGCGATTAAATTGTCAACAGACAATAGCCAATTGAGCGCGATTTGGGATATGCTCTTATTGCGCCTCTTTGCGATTTCATCTAAAATCGCATTCATTTTAGCATGGGAATTGGAGTATATCATGCCCCTTGCAAGAGGGCTGTATGCTATTAGGGTTATTTTGTTCTTTTTGCAGTAGCTGCCAAGCTCGTCTATGTGGTCTCTGACCAAAACGCTGCCCTCTATTTGGTTTGATGCTATCTCGTATTTTTTCATTGCACCCTGGGCCTCAATTAGCTCATCTAACGAGAAATTGCTAACTCCTATGTTGCCCACAAGACCATCATCAACTAGCGACTCCATTGCAGACATGGTCTCCTTTATGTCTATGTTTGGGTTTGGCCAGTGAAGCTGATATAAATCTATTGAATCAACTCCAAGCCTTTTTATGCTCTCCTTGCAGGATTTGATGATCAGATCCCTTCTGAAGTGGTTTGGAGACACTTTTGTTGCAATATAAGCATCACTATCTCTTATTGCCATTCCAACTGCCTCTTCGTTTCCATACATTTCGGCAGTATCTACTAAATTAACGCCAAGGCTAATAGAGTGCCGTATGGACGATATCTCCTCCTCCCTTCCTTCCATCTTCCATGTGCCTAAGCCTATTTCGGAGAGCCTTATTTTCGTCTTTCCCAAATATTTAAATTTCATTTAATCAATTTTCATTAATCCTAAATGTTATGGGTCCGCTGAAGTTGTATGGCGGAGAATTTATTTGCAGAGCAATATATACGCTTGAATTTGGCTGCATCTGGATTGGTATTTTAGGGTTCGAAGAGATTATTTTGAATCCTGGAGTCAATATGGTAATGTTTGTAATATTGAGCGGGCATGACTCCGACTGGACTGTGTAGTACACAGGGAATTGTGATGACGAGTTTATGTCGCCGTTTATTGTTTGGTATGTTGAATGGGATGCGTATTTGCAAGATACTCCGTTTATCTGGTTTGCCCCGGTGTAGTTGAAAAATTCGTTTATATTTATTATGTGAACGTCAAACGGCTCTGTGGTGTATGCTGTTGTAGTGACTTGAGTTGTAGTGCTAATTGTTGTCTTGGAGGTTGTTGTGCCATGCTGAGTAGTATGCAGCTTTGGCAGAATATATGTGAGCGCAAAGAGCGCAACTATTGCGATTAGCACTATTGCAAGTATTTTTATTCTCCCAGAGTTGTCATTAAAATTATATGTTTTGACCTCTGTATCCAAAGAGTTTGGGGTTGTACTCCCATCAGTTGCCCCGGCCTCTTTAAGCCCCTTGTATATGATACTGTCTTTCCCGTTGCCATTTGTGCTATAATCCCTTCCAGGCTGATTATATACTTCATTATTTGGGTCGCTTTGCGCACCGGGCTGCGAGTTAGGGTCCATATCTGGCATCTACACACCTGCATTGGTTAGAGTTATTATCAAGCCAATTAAATATAAAGGTTTTCCATAATTGCGGCTAAAATATGCGCCTGTTGTGGTATTCTTTTATAACCTATATATGTATATACCTTAGATAAGCATGCCAAAAAAGAAACCAAAGCGAGCGCGAATTGTTTTCTGCTCAGCATTTTTGCTAATAATTCTACTCGGAATATTGTTCAGGCTGCATAACATAAAAAACTTTGGATTTTTTGAATACGATATATACTTTTATTTTGGCGTCGCCCAACACACCCTTGCAAATCACCTAATAATACCAACGCCGCTTCCGCACTCAGGCTTTCCGATAAAGAATAACTTCTCTGAGAAACCAGGCCTTATATACATTTTATTATCTGCATATCTTATAGCAAAACTGTTTTTGCCAAATATTACTCTATACACTATAGTGCGCCTAATCCCAGTATTATTTGGTATATTTGGAATGCTGGAAGCCTATGTTTTAGCATATAGCATGACCAGAGATAGAAACACCGCCATAGTTAGCATGCTTATAATGGCTGTTCTTCCCGCTGCGGTGATGCGCACTCAGGCTACGGAGTATAGAGGTGAAACATATGTGCCTGTTCTATTGGGCGCAATCTTCATATCAATTTTAGGGTATCAGAAGGCCAAAAGCATATTCTCATATAAATTTTTGCTATCCCTAATTGCTGGTGCGGTCCTACTATTTATCGCCCTAGTTTCATGGATAGGTTCATATTATCTCCTTGCGGTTTTAGGCTTTCTTGCGATTATTGCAGTCTCATTTAAAATCACTTCCAGCAAGCTGCGCGCGGTTTTGATAACGCTGTTTGCGGGCATAATATTGTGGCTGTTGGGATGGCTTTTGCTGCCGCATCTGTTGCCTGGCTACTACAATTATTTGCAGACCAACAAATACATGTTCGAGAGTATAATAGAGACCCAACCCATCTCAATATCATCCATTCAAATGTATTTAAACAGCACCGTGCTTCTAGCGCCATTTGGCATACTGCTATACGCATTTAGAAAACGAACGAACTTTGGGGATTTGACATTCATGATGCTATTTGCAAACCTTCTTGTTGTTGCGCTGCTCCTATCTGCGCAGTTGCGATGGATAACCCTAATAGCGCTGCCGATCTCCGTTTTTTCTGCATACTTTATATCCGAAACCCTGGGAATTTCAAGTACGTCAAATAAAAGAATAAGCGCAAAATACCGCAAAATAGCGCAAGTCGTAGCGGGAGTAATTATTGTTTCGATAATAATATCCTCTGCCGGAACGCAGTTCACTGAAAACGCCTCCGGCATCATACCAAGCGGATTCCAAAGCGCAATATCATGGGTGCGCTCAAGCACCCCTCCAAACAGCACTTTTCTAACCGAATGGCAGGAGGGTAGCGTAATTGAGAGCCTTGCAAATAGAACCGTCTATGTAGACAGCGTTGATAAGGGGCAGAATGCGACAGAGATATACAACCTCTCAAGGTTTCTCTTTACAAAAGGCTATAATTTTACATATCTAAGGGAGGTTAAGCCAAATTATTTGATGTTAAGGTATGCTTGGTATAATGAGAGCTATGGGTTGGAAATAGAGGGGAATTTGACTAATGTGAGCATCAATTCCACAAATATGCACCTTCTTTTAAACAATTCTAATTCAAGTGTAGAAAATGCGGGCATAGTATTGGAAAAGGTGTTCTCAAACAACGATACTGTGATATACAAAGTTAGCTATTTCAATTCCTCATACAATGCGTGATATGTGCTCTAGCAATTTGTACTGTTGCCTTTGTTAAATTGCCAGTTATTTGTTTATAAAATCAAACGTTTTATCCAGTTCATCCCTTGAGCTTTTTGACCATTTCTTTGTAGCGCCAATTGTGCATTCATATTCGTCAATTAATAGGGAGTTAATTAAGGCTAAAGCAACCTCTTCAGCAGATACGGAGTTCTGCGATTTTTCTATCGGTTTGCCCTTGAGGTTGGTATCATGAACAATTGGCGGTATAACCTCAAACACTTTTATCTGGCTCTTGTTTAGCTGGTGTCTTAGAGAGATGCTAAAAGAGTGCATTGCGGCCTTTGTAGCCGAGTATATAGGAAATTTGCTCATTGGTACAAAGCTAAGTCCGGATCCGACATTTATTATAGCGGATGGTGCATTAGCATGAAGCATAGGCATGAAGATCGAAGACAGCTCTATGGGTGCGATGAGGTTCGTATCAATCTCTTCTTTTGAAATGGGTTTTTGCAGATCCACTGCGCGCTGTATACCTGCATTGTTTATTAGCATATTGACTCCTACAATATCATTTGCCCATTTGAATAACTCGCGCCTGCCTTCCTCTTTTGATATGTCGCATCTAAACGTCTTTAGGCCTGAAACTTTAGACGCCGCATCTTCTAGATCCGCCTGGCTTCTTGCGCATACCATGATGTCATTACCGATTGATGTAAAAGCCTTGGCGAACGCCAATCCTATCCCGCTTGATCCTCCAGTTATTAGTATCCTATTGCCAGTAGTTTTCATTACATACACTCATATGAGAGTATTTTCCATTTGCTTTAAAATCTAAAATTCGCCAGGGTAGGGATTTGAACCCTAAATCCCGTGAGGGAACCGGTTGGCCTGTTCGCATCACTAATCAGCTCTTGATGATTTAAAATCTCAAGACCGGCGCATTACCGGATTCTGCCACCCTGGCATGTAGAATATATTATATGCGGGATAATTTTAACTCTTTCTTTTTTTTTTGGATTTTGCAAATATGCTGCAATAGTGTGGTTTTATGATAGATAAAATAAAAATGCTAATATCAAAATTTAAAAAGAATGACGACATTTTGCGCCTGAATTTGGGCGAGCGTCTATATAGGCTTGAAAGGGAACAAAATATCTCCTATAAACTAAGTTCCGGTCATTCGAATATGAGTCCTGTTTGCTTTAAGTTTAAACGCAGAACAGGCAGGTTTTATCTAATCCCAAAAGATGAGCCAAATCCGCATATTGTGATCTGCGGCATGAGTGGATTTGGCAAAAGCACGCTATTTAGGTCTATAATAAAGGACGCGGCACGCCAGAGCGTCTCATGCATAATATTTGATGCACATGATGAGCATGCCAGTGTCGTTGAAAGCATGGGCGGAAAGGTGCATAGTGGCATATTTGAGGGCATAAACCTGATGGCATTAGATAATGCGACCGTAGCCGAGCGCATAGCGAATCTGACCAATCTCATGCGGCGTGTATACAGCCTTGGCTACATACAGGCTACAAGGCTTGGAGAGTGCATGTGGTATACATATAGGCGTTTTGGTGCCCGCTCAATGCAGGATAGAGTACTAGATAGGGATCCAAAGATTGGCGATTTGATATATGAAATAGCTATATTTATACGAAATGCCAAGACGCTCTCAGAGCGCACAACGCTCATGCATTTGCGCGATCGCCTAATTAGACTAAACAGCGCCCAATTCACGCGCGAAAACATAAATGCAAAGGACCTAATGCACGGAATTCATTCATTTTCACTAAGCAACATGAAAGCCCAAGAAGAGCGTACGATATACATAGAGGAATTGCTTGGGCGGCTCTATTATGTGATGAAAGACAATGGCAGGCAAGGGGGCGTTAAGCACTATATAATGATAGACGAGGCGCAGTTCATAATAAACACAGCCGAAGGCAGCGGAGATGTGATAACCGCCTTCATAGAAGAGGGCCGCAAGTACGGCGTAGGGGTGGTGATGGCGACGCATTCGTCTGTACGCCTAAATAGGCAAATTATCGCCAACGCCTCGACATTCATATCATTCTATGCCCGCGAGCCTTCTGAGGCTAATTTTGTGGCAAAGGTTATTGCGCACAGTTATGAGATGGAATATGCGATAAAAACTGCGCTTTCTAACCTTAAGGTCCACCAGGCGCTGGTAGTCAAATCCAGCGACCGAATGCCTTCAATTATATCAACTAAAAGCTTATTGATGTTGGATGCAGTAGGTTTTAGGCCACAAAGCGCTACAGCAATAACCAAGGCAGCTCTAAGGCCGGTTAAGGTTGAGGA
>JAJZLZ010000010.1:7852-23151 GCA_021850375.1 Microcaldota archaeon | reverse complement strand
TTATCTCTGCCTGCCGTTTGGTATCAGGATAGATTCTGAATTTATATGCTCTTTTCAGTTCCATATATTTATATTATTATTTATATTTATACACTTTTCTGCAGTTCGCTTTCATCCCACCTCTAGAGAGTGTGGGATTTCCCGCTCACGTTGTTAAATCTTGTATATTTTATACATATCGCCAATAGTATTGAGCCGTTTTCCAGCATAATTATCTCTTATCATTGAATAAGAAATAATAACAATGCAAACAAGCGGTTAATAGTTGAAGTTCCATCAATTTTGGCCCGCTATGGCCGCACAATTAGAAGTTATTGTGCCTGCGCTCTCTTTGGCCGCCAAATCCCTGCTTTGTTTGCTTTGCGGGCTTTATGTGGGTCGTATCTATCTTTGCCTCAAAGTCTGCAATCGTGTACTTGAATTCCTCATTTGAGGATATTGCGCCCCTTGCTTTCTGCACCTCACGCGCAAGCAAAAAGTATACGAATGCGAGCGAGCGCCTTCCCCTGTTGTTCACAGGTATTAGTAGATCTGTGAATTTCGTGGAGTTGTCTGTGTCGCTGAGCGCGAGTATTGGCATATTTATCTTGCTCGCCTCCTTTATCGCCTGCTTTTCGTTCCTGGAGTCGCTTATAACTATTAATTTGGGCTCCATGAAGTCCTCTCTGTTCGGGTTTGTAAATATTCCTGGGGTGACCCTGCCCTTTATGAAATTTGCCTGTATTATCTCCGCAAACTTCTGCGCGGGAACGATTGCGTATATTCTAGATGCGGTCACTACGACGTCCTTTTGCGCATAGCTTGCAACCAGTTTGCTAGCAAGCCTTATGCGGCTGTCTATCGTGTTTAGATCTAGCAAATACAGCCCGTCATCCCTTGTTTTGTAGATGAATTTCTTCATCCCTGGGCTCTTCATCTTCGTTGCGATGTGTATTCCCGCCTCTAAATAATCGTTCTGATCCGCCAGAAATTCTTGTTCAGTCATTTTTAACACCTATGGGGCCGCCGAGATTTCCAATTTCTTTTTGAATTCCCGAAGCCAAAGAGCTTTCTCGGGTTTCCATCACCCCATGCTGGAAGCCTACCAGACTAGCCTACGGCCCCGTTTAATATCATTTCCTGCCAAACTGTATGAGTTCGTCTATTAGCTCCACGTTCCCTATAAACATGCGCCTGCAGCAGTAGCGCTTGACATTTAACGCATCAAGCACCGCACCCGCGTCCTCCTTGTTCTTATTGACCCTTAAATCGTACTCGTCCCATTTGTCGGCTATTACCGCACCGCAGCTAAAACATCTAACAGGCATCATCATAGTATCATCTATATGACTTCTGGAACCGTGAGCGCGCCTTTGGCCCTAAAAACTTCTTTGGCTCCACGCGCCTAAAGTCGTCAACCATCATTGTCCTATCGTATTGCAAATAGGCTTTTGCTATATTTTCATCTCCGCTATACTTTGCTATTGCCCTTGCAACAACTCCGCGAGCCGCCTGTGCCTGGGCGCTTGAGCCACCGCCTTGTATGTTTATTTTGATGTCAATTGATTTTCCTATTGACATTGTCGCATCCGACACGGTTATTGGCTCTAATATTAACATCCTGTGCTCCATTGGATAGATTGTACTTATGTCCATGCTATTTATGCGTATTATGCCACTTCCTTTGTTGACATATCCTCTTGCTATTGCGCGCTTTCTCTTGCTTTTAACCACAATAGCCTTGCTCGCCGCCTTCTTTGATGTCCTCTTGCGTGCCACTTTTGCTATTTGTGGCGCAGCCGCGCTTGGCACCTTTGGTGCAACAGCATTTGTTGCATCGGGGCTATTTGCGTTAGTTGGAATTGTTTTTAATTCTTCTGCCATATAATCATTCCCTTGTGTATCCTAGTAGCTTTGAGAGTTCTTTAACATAGAGGTATTTAACATACATCGTCTTTGGCTTTTTGGTGTCAACCTCTATTTTCTTTAAGCCTTCAAGTCCGCTTGGACTTCCAGAGAACACCCTTAACCTCCTATAAGCATCCTTGCCGCTGGGCTTTGCATATGGAAGCATTCCGCGTATTATCCTGCGAACCAGCATATCCGGCCTGCGCGGCCAGTATGGGGAATGCTCAGGATTCTCCTTTTCCTGCAGGCGCAGCCTTGTCTTGTACTTTTCTACAACGTCTTTTTTTCCGCCGGTTATATATGCATGATCGGCGTTGATTACGACTACGCTATTGCCATTTAGCAACTCCTTTGCAACCCTGCTGCCTATCCTGCCCAGCACCTTCTCCTTTGCATCAAATAAGAGCCACCCTGAATAATTTTCTGAACTCGACATAAATATCATACCATGATTTTTATCTTATCTCTTTTAATCATCTCATCTATGCTGATTATGTTGCAGCCAGATGCCTTTAGCTTTGCAATGGCGGGTTTTGATAATTCTATTGCCGCTATGTCAAATTTACGGCTTAATTGGCCTTCGGATAAGACCTTGCCTGGAACAATTATATTGTCCCCATCCTTTGCATGCTTCTCTAGTTTGTATAAATTAACCTCGCATTTCTTCCTTGTGGGAAACGATACAATCACATGTAGCCTTTTCCATAATGCAGGATAGTGGTTTCCCTTAGATGCAGTCGCTAGTTTTGCGATCCATTCCTTAACAGGTGCTTTTTCTATATCAACCATAAAATCAATCTGTATAATATACATGCTGATAATCAGAATTACGATAATATCTCATGGGATACATATATTAAACTTTCTATGTCATGCGCATATTAAAATGCAATGTTATATCAAAGCATAAAAATGCATGAATTTATGCGGGGGGTGAGATTTGAACTCACGCAATCCCTAAAGATACAGGAACCTCAATCCTGCGCATTTGACCAAGCTCTGCCACCCCCGCAGTGAAATTTGGCAAGCCTAAAGCTTCTTTACGTTCTTTGCTGTATCCTTAAGTTCGTCGGTTATATATGATATTGCCTTGTCAAGTATTTCCTGCGGCTTCATCTGACCAAAGGACTCCAGATAAAAATTAAACGTGCCCTCTGCTACATCTTCATATGATAGCATTCCCGGCTGGAACTTTGCGTGGTTATATCCTATACCAACCGATGCCTTGCACTCGATTTTGAGCTTCTGCTCCTTTCCCAGCTTTATTAGCGGTATCTTATCGTTTGCAACGCAGACCTCCTTATCTGAGGTTTGCAGCTCGCTTGAATATACGGTCTTAGGTCCTGTCGCATCCAATGTGAATACTACCTCTTCGCTTTCGGAAGGCTTACGAGGAGTCTTTATCGGAACTAGGCCTATTCTGTGCGCTATGTATTCGTCGAACATTGCGCTGGTATTCTCGTAGAACGTAACGGAGTTGATGGCAAATGTTTGTACCATTCCAGTCGCCGCGCGGCGAATGGCATTCGCCTCGCTGTGCCGTGCGTCTTTTAGGACAAATTTCATAATGTTTCCGTTCTCTTCAGTTTTATCTATTTTCATTATACCAGCTCAGAAAATGCGCTGCCTGCCAATAAGCATGCAGACATAAATATTTAAACTATTAAGGATAATTACCTTTATATTCATTGCGGTATTTAATATGAGCTTTGAGAGTGTAATTGAAAAAGATCTGCCACTTAAGGAATTTGGGCAGGCGCGCTATGTTTTGAACTCTAAGATCAGGACCCACATGTCAAAGCATCATGTCATGGAACAGTCGAACGGCAGGGAGATACGAAAGGACGGATCATTAGTTCTAAGCTATAACAGCCCCGCAGACCAACGCTATGCATACGCAATTGACATAACAAATGACCTACTTATAACATTATACGAAGTTAATAATAGAAAGTCAGTCTGCTACAGATACAGCAGAATAGCCCCAGGTTTTGGGGCGATAATCAAAAAGGACTTTGATTTGATAAAGTCTAAACATTCTACAGTTGAGGCGCGCATTATAGGCATGCAAAATAACGACAATCCCCTCGCCCTAAAGGAGGTCATAGAATCGTTTAAGAAGAATGGCATAATGCTAGTTGAGGCGGACCTGTTTGGAATCGAGAGGAGGCATATTGTATTTGACTCAAAGCTGGGCACTACATACAACATGCTGCTTGAAGATAGGATATATAGGCCAGGAGAGCTTATGATACAAAATGCGCAAAACGCTCCTATACAGCCTCAAATCGCTGCGGAGGCGGCAGGTAAAACAGATGCCGCAAAGATTGATAATGGCGCAACTATGAATAGCATAGGGCCAAATTCAGATAAGCAGGATAAAAAGCCGAAAATTAAATTAAATATAATTGGCAGCCTGAAAAAGGCGGCTCAAAAAAAGCAAGATGATAAATTGCCGATGAAGGCGTAATGAGCTTGCTTTATATAAGGTGCACATACTTGCCAATAGTGCCTTGAAATACCCGCGTAATATAAATGCACTTTTATTAAATGCTAAACAACACTAAGCAATTTAAAGCTTGCTGGAATATAATTCATATGCACGATAAAACAGAGGAACGCTACATAGTCGTGCTCGGATCTCTCCTTAGCGGCATAGGAAAAGGATTGGTCTCCGCGTCGATAACCAAGATGCTCTCATTCTACGGCTTAAATGTCGCGCCGATGAAATTTGACGGATATTTAAATTACGACTGCGGCACTATGAACCCACTAAAGCATGGAGAGGTTTTTGTGCTTGATGACAAGAGCGAAGTTGACATGGATTTCGGTACATACGAGCGCTTTTTGAATAAAAGCTTGAGTGGCTCGCTCTCATTGACAGGAGGAAAATTGTTTAGCGAGATAATAACAAAGGAGCGCCGCGGGGACTATTTGGGTAGCGATGTTCAAATTATACCCCACATGACTAACCTCATAGTTGAGAGGGTACGAAAAACATACAAGGATAACAACCTCGATGTCCTTTTAATAGAGGTCGGAGGCACGGTCGGAGACATCGAAAATAGTTATTTCATAGAGGCAATGCGTGAGCTCGCACTCACGGCAAAGGTAGTTTTTATAGACATAACATACATACCAGAGCTTGGAGTTGTAGGAGAACAAAAGACAAAGCCGACGCAGCTTGCGCTGCGCTCGCTCATGCAGGTAGGCATACAGCCAGATTTCATAATAACCAGGTCAGATAAGAAACTAGGGGACAAGGCGCGCAACAAGATCGCGCTATTTGCAAACTTAAAGGAGGATAACATTATTGACAACAAGGATGTGGATAACATATACGAAGTGCCTGAGCATTTGATTAAAAACGGCTTTTCAGGCAAACTGATGCATGCTCTAGATTTAGATTCAGAAATAGACAATTCAAAGTTCCAGAAGTGGAAGGATGCGACATCAAAATCCCCGGGCAGCCGCTTGAATATTGCGGTTGTCGGAAAGTATGTCGACTTAAAGGATTCATATACCAGCATACGTGAGGCGCTAAGCCATGCGGGAACAGCTAGTAGGGCAGATGTATTCATAGATTGGATAGAGGCGGAGGAGCTAGAGGCTTTGGAGGACTTCAGATCGCGCCTAAATTCCGCTGATGGCGTTCTTGTGCCTGGAGGATTTGGCAATAGAGGCATAGAGGGCATGATCAATGCGATAACCTATGCGCGAGAGTCCAAAACGCCGTATCTTGGCATATGCCTTGGAATGCAGCTAATGGCAATAGAGTTCGCGCGCAACGTCGCATTGCTAAGTGGAGCAAATTCCTCAGAATTTGATAGCAACGCAAAGCATAAGATAATAGATATTATGGACTCCCAAAGGTTTATATCAGAAAAAGGAGGAACCATGCGGCTTGGGTCATGGGATGCTATTTTAAAGCCATCGACCCTTGCTTTTGAGGCATATGGCACGTCTAATATCGCTGAGAGGCATCGCCACAGATACGAATTTAATAACGCTTATAAAGACACGCTCCAAGCGCATGGACTAACAATAAGCGGCACCAGCGCAGATGGGATGCTCGTAGAGTTCATAGAGTGGCGCGATGGCTATGGAATAGGAACACAGGCCCATCCTGAGCTAAAATCCAGGCCAGAGGCGCCATCGCCGCTATTTGTCTCATTTATAGAAGCGGCAATCAAAAGATCTAAATCCGATCCAAATGACAGCCTTAGCGTGCGGCAAAATGCTCAACATAAGCAGCAATAATTGATAGGAAACTTCCGGCTATTGGTATCTCTTTTCCTATCAATGTTATTCTATCTATGTCCTTTTGCTCAATGCCCTTTAATACCGCAATTAACGGAGGATAGACTATTAGTATTGCTATAAAACCCAATGCCATTGCGGTTATTGAACCATATAGTGTGCCATGGCTAAAGTATAAGGCAATTGGGATAATAACAAGAGCACTTATGAAAGCGGCAAGTACAACACGTAGGGATTTGTCTGCGATGAGTTTTATTTTAACATCGCTGATTGCAATATGCATATATAATGCCAATGAGATTAATGGCCCAACTACTGATAGAGATAGTATAAGGGCAAATCCGCCTATGCTCTTTACAAGCAGCAATAACAGTATTACCTCGGCAATTGAGACGAGTATCGTATATTTCATAACCTTGACCACCTTCTCTGAGCTTATGAGCAAGGTGGAGGTATAGCTTGCAAGCATCGAGATTATAATTCCGATGCTCACTATCGATATGTAGTATGGAGCCATTATGTAGCTGGAGCCGAAGAGAACCCTTGATATGTCCTTTGATAGAACGGCGAAAAATACAGAGGAGGGCAGAAATAGCATCAGTATTATGTATATTGAATAGTTGAATGCCCTGCTTATATTGTTTGCGCTGACTTTGGCGCTGCCGACGGAATTTATAGTAGAGAAAAACGGAAGAAGCGATGCTCCAGCGGAGTCAACTGCAAGGCCGATTATATTGCCGGTTCTAATCGAAACTCCGACGTTTCCGACGATTGCGCTGCTAGTAAAGCGCCCAAGAAGTATGGGCGATATGCTGCTTGCAACCCCTCCAACAGCGCCGGCTATGCTGATCGGTATTGAGAATTTTAACAGGCGCTTTATGCTGCTTATATGCGGCATTGAAATTGACATACCCTCGCTATGGTAGGCATAATATGTTGCGATTATGGTTCCTATTGAAAAACCCGCCAAAAGCCCAAGTATTGGGGCCATAGCACCAAAACCCAAAAACGCAAATGCGACTCCGACTATTCCCTGTATTGACACCTGCAAAAATACGCTCTTAACAAGCTCTACAGATCTGCCAAGCCCTATTAATATTGAAGTTGACATGTTGAATAGGACAGTTACAAGTATCGTTGCGGCTATCCACTCTACAAGATATGTATATTGTATTGTTCCAAAGGATATCTTTGAGATATAAGAGCTTGATGCAAAAAGCGCAATGGTCAGAACTATTCCAAATAATATTACCACCCCGTATCCGTTAGATATCATCTCAGATACCATATCGTGCCTCTTTTTCGACTTGTACTCCGAGCCGAATTTGGAGAATGCTGTGCTTGTCCCAAGATCCGCAAATGAGGTAAATATGCCAGCTATGGAAGCGGCTATTATATACAGCCCGTATATGCTTGGGCCAAGGATTCTTGATACCACTATGAATGCTATGCCGGCTATTGCGATTGATGCTATTCTAGCAAACATTACCGCACTTGCAACCCCCGCGGCTTTGAATCCGGCGCGTTCTATATCATCGTTTGAATTACTTTTAGGCAAATCCACCACACTGCGCATTTTATCTTCAAAGAGAAGATTATTAGACATTTATTATATCTCTGAAGTTTTATTACAGGAACCTTAAAGACATATATAAAATTACGCTTTTTAATGTATGTTATCATAGACTATATTATGCCAAAAAATATTATTTATGCGTGATAATATGCATAAGGCGCCAATTGATGCGTTAAGCATACATAAGAAATCAAATAGAAGCATAATGCACCTTGCAAGATTCCGCGAAGGATGGGCGAGCAGAAGAATCCACGAGCTAGAACATAACATCACTAACCTATCCGGCGTCGATGAAGAGACAGCACATGCAGTTTTGCGGAGGCAGTGGAAGGCAGAATTTAGCTATTTTGACCGTGCTTTGTTAAATTTCGAGTCAAACACCGCGATATCCAGCATATATGGCGATTCTAAGAGGCTTTTGGATTTACGCACACAATTAGCCAAATTTTTAAGGCCTAAAAAAGATTTATTCACAGACGGCTTAGACCATATCCTCGAATAATGCAGCAGCATACAGCAGTAGATTTATTTAATGCCATGCGACCGCCGGGATTTGAACCCGGGTTGCAGCCTTGGCAAGGCCGCGTCCTACCAGGCTAGACTACGATCGCAGAATAAGACAGAAAACTTTCTGTTAATCAAGCTTAAATAGTTTCCCACAGAATAAAAATTACTTTTGTATGCCAAGCATGCAGGATATTAAACATTTTAGAGGATGCAATGGAAACCAGATTCAAACTGGCAATATATTTAATGTTAATACTAGTCGTATTTTTCTTCGGCGCCCTTGGAACATACACGATAAGCAGATTCGGCGGATTCAACATTAAAAACATGTCGATTCTAGATGCGATCTACTTTACTGTCGTAACCATGTCAACAGTCGGATATGGCGACATATACCCAATTACTAACATTGCGAAAATATTTGTAATAGTATTAATCGGAGTCGGGCTTAGCGTATTTCTAAGCCTGGTGACGATACTTTCAGGCGATATTGTGAATAATAGATTGGAAAAAATAACTGATAAGATATCCTCTGTCGAAAAGAAGAGGCTTAGAAACCACACGCTGCTGGTTGGAACAGACGGGGTCAATATGTCAATAGCCAGAAAGCTAAAGATGGGCAAGGATAGCTTTGCTATCATCACCTCCGACAAGACGGTCTCAGACAGGCTGCGCGCCGAGGGTTTTAAAAGTTTTGTCGCAGATGCAACTTCAGAGATGGATATGGCGCAGCTTAACTTTGATAAGGCCAAACGCATAGTTATAGACTTACGGGACAAGTCAAGAACGGTCTATGCTCTTCTTGTTATAAGGAGCCTATGCAAAGGTGTCCACACAACAGTCATAATACACCATGATGAAACGGAGAGGCATTTAAGGGAGCTTGGACTGCAAAATAACGAACATATAATAAACCCGGACAAGATAGTCGCAGATAACATAGACAAATATGTATAGACGCGTCGGTTTATATTTTTTTATTTCCTGAAAATTCCCAGTACATATATACGGGCAGTATTCCTAAAATTGACGACGCCATAGTGCTTATTATAATATATACCGCCCAACCGAAAGGAATTGATGATATTGCACCAGAGAATAATGCAAAAAACCCTAAGGCCAAAAAAAGAGCGGCCAGTTGGGAAGCGATTTTAAGCCTGTTTTTGGAGGCTATGTAAAAACTACGCTTAATGCCGCCTATCGGATCCTTATCCTCAAATATTATAACCGCATTCACCATAAAGAAATACATAGCACATAGAAATAATGACGCCACCGCAACTATAAGAAGTGGCACTAAAAATAGATCAACAAAAATGCCGCTTAGAAAGCTGACAACTATATACGCAGCCGCAGAAAAAACGGCCGCAACCAGTAGAAACAACGCAGTGAAGATTATTCCGGCCAGCATCATCTCCTTGTATTTGGACTTTGATATCTTGAGCGCCTTTTTTATACTTATCTTGGAATTTGAGATCATCTGCTTGCCGATAGATACAAACATACCATTTAGCAAAACGGATGGGATATAAAAGATAAATATCAAAACTGCTACTATGATAGGCGCATGAGCCGAAAAATATGACATAATACTTAAGGAGTTGCCCTGCGCAACATATGATTTTTGCGGAGATATTATCGCGCTCAAGTAATAGAGTTTTGGAAAGAGATAATATATTGCCGCAGAGATAAATAGCAGCGCGATGTAATAAGTCGCAGTTGGGGCTGTGGATTTTGGCTTTCTAACTATCCCAAATACCGTATTCTTCAAAGGATCTAAAAGCCCCACCCATATCCCAAAAGCGATATTTAATTCCGCACTAATAACAATTACGCCTTCTGCACCTTGAGCAGCTTTATCTCAAACTTCAGCGTCTTGTTTGCAAGGGGGGAATTAAAGTCAACAGTCACTACATTTGATGCAATGTCTGTTATAATTCCTCTCAAACCGCTAGGCGAAGTTACTATCATGCCAACACTTATAATGCTATTTCCAAACTGGTATTTTGAAACATTTACTATAAGGGACTGATTTACATATCCATAAGCCTGGCTTGGCTGCAGCGTAATGTATTTTGTCTGCCCCACCTTCATGCCTATTATGGCATTGCTAAAGCCTGGTATCATCTGCTTTGAACCCGCAGTAAAATTCAGAGGCGTTGAATTGAAATTTGAACCAAAGGATGTGCCATTTAGGAATGACCCTGAATAGTACACACTGACATTATCTCCGTTTGCTGCGCCACCATATGGCGCGCCGTTTATCACAAGATACGCTGCAATTACCAATATTAGCACTGCTACAACAACAATAGCATAGTTGCGGTTTTTGTTTTTTGCTTTTTTATCTTTGTTCATTCAACTCCCCAAATTATTTTATAATTAACACATATAAATTAATGCGCTATTAATATAGCTGTGCGCTTTTATCTATTTAAACAGCCGTATCTTTATAGGCCTTTTTTCCTCCGCCTCCCTGAGCACATAGTATATTACAATAAGCAGTAGGATAATTATTACGTTGATGACAAATGCTTCGTGAGGCAGACCGTAAATAAATACCATGAGAGCTGCTATTGTAATTATTTGGAGATACGGATAAAACATAGGCCTGCTTAGCGTCTTTTTGATGCGATGGAAATGCATCAGCGCAATTGTCGCCATTATATACGAAAAAATGAGCCCGAAATTTGATATCGCAGCTATTACATATACATTGCCGGCAAAGAGCATTATGATGCTTATTGCCGCGGTTATTATAACGCCATTTACTGCAACATCCGATTTTACGTTGTATTTTCGCAATATTTCTGGCAAAAGGCCATCCTTGCTTATCTGGTATATTGTTCTAGAAGATGCCAGCACCATTGCTATTGTAGCTGATGCCGTTGCTATAAGAGCTCCAACATTTACCAAAATAAAGAGCCATTCCGGAGCATGTGCGGATGAAAGGGCAAAGGATAGCGGGTCGGCGTTTATTTTATATGATGATGCCGGAACCAGCAGTATAAGGCCTATTACTACCGCCAGATACAATGCCATACTTATCCATACGGCAGACATTATGGATTTTGCCGCCGCTTTTGGGCCACCTTTAACGCGAGATGTAAAGGTACTAACTGTTTGGAAACCTGTATAGGCAAAGAATATTACTATGCTCGCTTTTAACATATCAGAAATTGCAGAATTGCCGATATTTGCGGCGGAAAAGTTTGCTGGGCTGAAATGGCCATAGCCAAAAGCCAATACGATTGCGGATAGGACAAATATTGAGAGTATCGCTATTTTTATTATTACCAATGTAGTGTCGGCCTTTGCTGCGTTTTTTATTCCCCGCAGATTCAGCATACTGAGTATGAATATTATTAAAACTGCAAAATAATCGCTATAGCCCGCATATGATGCGCCCAGCATGCTGGCAAGAGTGGTGCCAAAACCCAACGCCACAACCGATGTTGCAGTTGCAAAACTAAAGTAGAGCAAAATTCCAGTTATAAAACCCAGTTCGCTGCCAAATGCATTATATACGTATGAATATGCTGCGCCTTTTGCATTAGGCATTATTGACCCGAGCATGCCGAAATTAAGCGCCACAGATAAGGCGACCAAACCTACTAGTATAAAGGCTAATATCGCATACGGGCCTGCGATCGCTATAGCAGTACCGCTTAGAACGAATATCCCTGCGCCTATTATTGCACCAAGGGCTATCGCAGTCGCAGCCAACGTGCTTATTTTCTTATCATCCATCGCTATTAGATACGCACAATAAAGATTTAATCTGTTTGCTCAGGGAATATTGTGCATGCACCTGTCTGCTTGTTCTGCACCACCACAACACTCTCGCCAACCATAATGTTCTTTGCCTGCTTAGGAGTTTGAAGTATGCCGATAGTCTTTCCGTATACATTGTTATCTTGGTTATACATGCTCGTATTAGCCGGTATGTTATCAAATTTTACAAGGACCTCTACTGCCTTTCTAACAATTGGATGATACTGCTGCTGTAATGCACTGCCAAATATCGAAGCGCCTATGCTACTAAATCCATTGACTATTGGCTGGAAGAATCCGCCACTGTTTCCTATTGGTATATTTCCAATGACATTGCCGAAAGTATTAGCTCCAACAACAGTCTGCGTACCGCCCTGCGCCTGCGAGACATTTACCGGGTATATGCCTTCTACAACCCCGTTTGCGGTCTGTGACATCTGCCCATAGTTTGAAAACATCCCGTTATTGAGCTGCTCGCTGCCATTATTAGAGCTGCAGCCCTGCATGCATAATGTGATGCCAAATGCGGCAAAAATTGGCAGTGCGTCCCTTCGCATCATTTTAAAATATTTATTTTCCTCTTTAGAATTTTGCGCGTCGAATTTAATATTTTCCGCATTCCTCTTGCTTTGTTTATATGACAACATATTATCAACGTATCTATTTTCTCACGCATTTATAAAAACATATCATATTTATTGGCTAATTTTTGGAACAATACTTCTATACGTCAATAATCAAAGCGTTTAGAAACGTTAAAAACCGTTGCAAATTAGATATAAATGTGGGAAAAATGAAAGCGGATGTAATAATCGTAGCGGCAGGTCAGAGCAGGCGCATGAATGGTGTGGATAAAACATTTGCAGATATACTTGGAAAGCCCGTCATTGCACATACAATAAGCGCATTTGAAAATGCGCCTTCTATTGACAGCATAGTTCTTGTTGTGCAGGGAGATAAAGCAGATCAGTTCAGCAAATTAATACTGCAAATGGGATTTAAAAAGGTGAAAAAAATATGCAGTGGCGGGACCAGCAGGCAGCAATCGGTCCACAACGGGCTTGAATTTACAAATGATGCTGATGTCGTGCTAATACATGATGGAGCAAGACCGTGTGTTAGGGTTGATACTATAGAGCTAGGCATAGTTGAGGCCATAGAACATGGAGCTGCAATTGCTGGATCTGATGTTTATGACACAATAAAATCAGTCAATGGCGATGGTTTTGTCAGTAAAACCCTCAACAGAAATGAGCTTAGAGCTATACACACCCCCCAGTCGTTCAAACGGGATATTTTAGAGTGCATTCACAAAAATTTGCAGCTTGAAATGACAGATGACGCGGGGCTTGCCGAAGCCCTCGGTTATAAGGTCAAAGTATATCAGGACTACCCGGATAACATAAAGATAACAACTCAGTATGACCTTGCGATAGCGCAAGCAATACTTCAGCGCAATTCAAATATTATACACTAAAGTCCTGATGCTCAAATGGCAGAGTATAATCAAAATGCGGCATAGCCGCATACGGGCCTGGTGGGATTTGAACCCACGACCTTCACCTTTCCTCTTACTTCTTGATTAAACTTCTTTCCAAGAAGTTTAGAAGGGTGCCGCTCTATCCAAGCTGAGCTACAGGCCCATTTAGCGCATCATGATATTCTTTTGGCTCAATGAAAAAAATTTTCTTGTATTATCAAATATTATATCCGATGCGCGATCCAAGCTTATTCCCTTGACCTCTGATATCATCATAAGAGCGCTTATAACTTCCTGCGGCGATTTTGATGCTGCAGGCGAATCACTCTCTACAAGTATATTATCTATTGCAATCTCTTTTATAACCCTTCGCCTCCTTGCACTATCAAGTGGAGGTATGGATACCATATAGCCCAAACGCTCGGCCTTCTTTGCCTGCATTATATCCCCTTCAAAGAAATGCAGATGCACGCGGCTATGGCCTTTGTTATGCAATATGTCAATGACCTCGTCTAATGTTCCACGCGCGTGAACGGATATTGGCTTTTGCATTTTTATCGATAGGTCGACAAGAGTATCAAACACTACGCGCTGCCGATTCATACTCTCCTCACCATATGTATTGTCAAGCCCGATCTCACCTATTCCTGTTATTCGGGCCGCATTAATCTTTATATTGCTAATTAAAGCGCCAAGATGCGCATCATTAAGATTAATCGCGTTCTGCGGGTCTATACCCATATTTACGAATACGTGTACATTGTCTAGAAAAGATAGGTTTTTATCATTTGACTCCATTGTTGTGCCATTTGTGAGCATAAAAGCCACATTGTGCCTCAGCGCTTCTGCTATGCCATCTTTTCCTATAAGGTCTAAATGGCAGTGAGAATCGGCAAGCCTTGTAATCTGCTTTAATATTAATTTGTCCTCTTTCAATTTCGCGTCAAATTTAGGTTTTAACATCTCCATTAATCCGCCTATTTATTATTTTTGTACCTGATTTGCCTTCAAGAATTTCCTTTAGTTTTCCTACATTGCCAATGTATGCGCAATTGCCCGTGGCGTCGGAAAAATCCGCACATGCGATGGCTTTAGGCCTGATGCTCCCTTCCTCAAGACGCACAGCTATTTTACGCAGGCTTTTTGTGTCTATTTCCTTTATCGCACCGATTTTCTCATCAAAGTTTGAATATAAATAATCAGCATCAGTCAATATTATAAGCATATCTGCATGCATCTGTTTTGCCAATATAAATGACGCGGCATCCTTGTCTATCACGCACTCCAAATATCTATATCCACCGCGGTCGTTAGATATAGGTATCCCTCCTCCGCCGCATGCAACCACTATTGATGAGCAAGAAAGGGCGCGTATCTGCTCAATCTCTAAAATTGATATGGGTTTAGGCGATGGGACCACAATGCGAAACATGCCTTCTTTTTCGATGTAGTTCATATGGTTTTGCATCAATTCTATCTTCAACTCACGCTTTGTAAGATAGTTGCCTATGGGTTTTGATGGTTTTTTGAATGCACTATCCTTTGGATCAACTATGACATGTGTTATTATTACAGCCACATTTGGGTTTTTTCCCATCCTTTTAAGATAGCCCCTCAATGAGCGCTCCAGTGATATTCCAATAAGCGACTGCGTTTGGGCTGTTAGGCTGTGTAGCCGTAGCTCTTTGATTTTCTTTTCGCTCTTTTGGGCCGCCTCACCCCTGCGCATCTCAAGCCCAACCTGCGGGCCATTGCCATGCGTTATGATAATTTGATCTCCATTTTTTTGCAGTTTTGCAATGCACTTTGAAACCT
>JAJZLZ010000010.1:0-7842 GCA_021850375.1 Microcaldota archaeon | reverse complement strand
TAGATATTGCATTTCCGCCTATAGCTATAACTATTATTCGCCCCATTTTAAACCATCGCAATTTTTTATCGTTATTTTATAAGCAGCATACTTTTATAATAATTGCAGAAGTATATCATATAAAGCAGTTGCTCTAATACACCTAATTACGGTATATTGCATTTTGCTGCGTTACTTGCCCCATACCCATACCAATTGGTAATTGCATGATAAGATTAATAATATTTGACATAGGCGGCGTCCTTGAGGATTTTAACGAGGATATGTATATAAACTACATATGCCCAAAGCTGCAACTTAACAAAAAGCGATTTTCCGCGTCCCTGAAATCAAAATTAATGCTTGCCGAAGAAGGCAAGCTAGGCACATGGGAGATGCTTAGCGAGATTGCATCAGAGTTCTCAGTAAAGATAAACGATCTTGAGTGGCAATATGCGATATTAAAACTTGCAAAGATGAACAAGGACACCGTGAAGCTGGCAAATAGGCTTTCGAAAAAATATGATTTAGTGCTTTTAACCAATGTATCTAGAAGCAGGTATATATCCAACATAAATAACGGTATGCTTAAAGGAATCAGATATAAACGCATCTTTGCCTCATGCTTTATGGGCGTTGCAAAGCCCAAGAGGGAGGCATACCTACAGGTTATAAGATCCATGAACGTAAAGCCAGAAGAGGCAGTTTTTATAGACGACCGCATGGAGAATGTCAAAGGGGGGCGCGTTGCCGGGTTGCACGGGATACACTACACAACGTGTGCAGACCTTTCCAAAAGCTTAAATAAATTGGGCGTGGATGCATAATTATGGGCTTGAATGGGATAATTGAAAGATTATTTGCGGGAAGGTGGATAGCGGGAGAGACTTTTGAAGACGCCTTGCGCGTTGCAATGCGCTTTAATTCGCACAAAATTTCTGTTCTAATAAACTATTTGGGGGAGGATATATCAGACCCTAAAGAAGTAGATAATACGGTGGCTGAGTACTCATCGCTAATCAATATTATTTCAAAGAGCAAGCTCAATGCATCTATATCCATAAAGCCAACTCAAATAGGATACAGTATCAGCGAAAAGCTCTTTTTTAAAAACTACTCATACATATTAAATTTAGCATCGAAACGCAAAATATTTCTATGGCTCGATATGGAAGATATAGATGCAATAGAGAGCACAATTGATGCGTACTTGAATAATTTTGACGGCAAGAATTCTGGAATATGCATACAGGCATACCTTAAGAGAAGCGCTCAGGACATTAGAAGAATAGTCAAGCGCGGCGGTATAGTAAGGCTTGTAAAAGGAGCATATTCCCCAAAACACGGCGGTTTTGGCTCAAGGGCGCTAATCGACAATAATTATAAAAAACTGCTCTACTATTTGTTCTTAAATTCTAAGCAGTTCATGGTTGCAACCCATGATGCCCATGAAATAGATTACGCAGTTAAGATGAATAGAAAATGGAGGCGCAATGTTGTATTTGGCATGCTAAATGGGATAAATAACCGCTATGCCGCAAGTCTTGCAAAAAATAAAGAGAAAGTTGCAATATACATACCCTACGGGCCGAACTGGATTAGCTATTCATATAGAAGGCTAAAAGAGGAGGGCCATGCCATCACAATAATAAAATCTTTAGGCAGAAGGCAATCTATATAGCAGTATTTGAGATATATTAATACGCAGCCCCGTCGTCTAGTGGCCAAGGACAATGGGCTTTGGACCCATGAACATCGGTTCAAATCCGGTCGGGGCTAATTAATCGTTACATCACAAAAATGGCAGTCAAATTTGAATCGGCTTAACTTTGACTAGTTAAAACTAATATGGGCTTTGAATAAGAGTTAATGCAATATTTTGCAATCTGAGTAAAAATTAGCATATGATTGCTACCTGATAGATTTATTCTAAAAGTAACTTTTAGACTGCTTAGTTTTGCTTCCAATACTTGCGCAGCCAGTAATCCTTGAAAAATGGCAACGTGAGGGTTGATAGCAAAAATCCGATTGATGGCACTATTGCATTCAGCCATGCATTCTGTATACCTATCGCATTGAGGTAGAGCCCTATTGCTAGATATGTAAATAATAAAAGCAAAGCCCTACGTGTGTAGCTTCGCTCCCATGCTTTATCTGCCTCTACCCGTGCATTTCTGGCCTTTATCGCCTTTATCTCAAATTCTAACTGCTTCATGTTGGCCATTGTAATATACCGATTAATTTTAGTGGCATCCAAAACCTGTAAATGGCGCAGACTTACTCTGGGCCAAGTATAGGATAAAATACTATTAATATTAACCTACACTAGATGGTGGTGTCGGAGGTTTTTGCTGCGAATTGCTAACGCCGTTAAATATTCCGTTTGTACCTGACACATTCATAGGCTTTGAGAACTGTTGCGTAGTCGTTGTAATAGAGGAGGCCTGTGTTTTATTCGCAGGCGGCGCAGTTATGGCTTTAGTAGCAAGAGTTCCACGACTGTAAATATTATGGTACCAATAATACCCAACTAGTGCCACAATCACTATAACCACTAAGGCTGCAACCACAGCAATTTGATTATTTCCAGAATTTGCTACAACCGTTGGATTTTTGTTGTTTCCCGTGTTATCCATCTATCCCACCAATAAGTTTAATCAGGACTGCGTAAGAGTGCAAGACGCACCTACATATACGAAATACCCTACGCCAGGAACAAGCGATGTGGCGCTGTAATATGCGTTACTTGACTGATCATAAGAGAAAGGCCCACTGACTATGTTGCAGTTTCCTTCTATTGCACTAAACTGCGTAGCTGATGCAACGCCGAATATATTCCAACCCTTTGAAAGGGAGGTGTTTTTAGACATCGCAGGCCCTTCGAAATCTATATTGCATGCGGTGTTGTCATAAACAAAGTAACCTACGCCACCATATATATTATATGAATTAACATATTCGCCATTGCTGTAGGTGAATGGGCCTCCGTTGAAGTCATTCTGATTGCATGCATTGGGTTCATTGTAGTTGATATTTGTTACATAATTAACAGGCACAGAAAACAGATTCCATCCCGGTTTAAACGAAACATTGTAGTTAATAATGGTGCTGGGCGGCGCTGGAGGAATAATGGTAGAGGTAATGCTAGTAGGGACAATTGTTGTCGTAGTAGCTACGGTGGTTGTAATTGGAGTATTTGATGGGTTGACCGTAATGGCTATGGGGTATTGGACGGTGCATATAGATGAAATCTCACCGTCATTTTGTATCAGCATGCCCGAATTGCTTGAAACGCACACGTCATACTCGAATGTGCCTACTTGCCCTCCAAGTATGTTAAGTGTGCTGCCGCTCTGCATATACTTACCATCACCTGAATTTCCATTCGTTTCATTATACCATGTGTATGTATAACTGCCTGTGCTTCCAGGAACCGAAGCAGTTAGTAATATTGTTTGGCCCTGATTTATAGTTGCACTCATCGGGCTTGTAGATAGGTTAAACGCATCAACAGAGAATGTTGCGATTTTCTGCGATGCATACAAACCAGGATAGGTGCTTGTAAGATTTATTGAAAGCACAGATAATATTGAGTTTAAATGATTGCTCAATATCTTTTCTGAACCGGGTATTATGCTTTCAACACCGATTGAAGAGCCATTATAGTAAATATTAAACGTAGCATCGCTAATGCTGCTAGAATTAAATATGCCAAGACCGTCCAGCTCAATAGCCCACGGACCGTAATTTACGCTCTGTCCTTGTGATATTGTATATTCATTGCTCTGCTGATTGACATAGAGCGATGCGACTTCCTGTACATCGCCGCTCAGCGTTATCAGTGCATCAGTATTTTTATATCCTGTGTATCTGACATTCGAACATCCATTGCTAATATCTCCTGAGATTCCGCTGCATATCCAGTTTGAGAACTGATAAGCGCTGCATGGTATTTTATCCCCAGAAGACGTCGTGTAATAGCAGGATTGTCCGGTATTATGCGTTGCTATAAGCGTTATGTTAGTGCCCGCAGGGAAGCTACCGATAAACGATGTCCCGTTTGTTGATTCAAGTATGCATGAAGAGGATTGTACAAAACACGGGCCATTGCCTGTTAGGTTGATAAATATTGTTGGAGTGTATGCACCAGAGGATCCCATATAAGCCGAAAAGGTATATTTGTTGGATGTTGTATTTGAAGGTTCGTACACCGCAGTTAACGTGCCCGTACCAGCAAGATTAAGTGTAGCGGGATTTGATGCACTATTAATTACCTGCGATGATCCTTGATTAGAACTCCACTCCCACCCCTTAAATGTATAGCCAGGTATAGTCGTGAAAGTGTATATATTATATTGGCCATTTGCAAGGGTGGCTGATGCGCCTGAGGAATAACCTGTAGCCCAGCTCGAATTTGATATGCTTATGCCATCTTGATCCTGGCTAGTCACTCCAGATATCCCTGTGACCTGGAAGTTGATGTTATAGTTTGATGTTGTTGGTGTAGATACCGAGTTTATCGGGATTATTTCTGTTGAAGCGTAGCCGTATAAAACTGAGGGCGAAGCAGATGAAATAGGCGCAGATAATGTGTTAAGGTTATATACGCGCACCGCGCCGCCTGAGGCAATTACGTTGAACGATGAACCTAATTCAACCCAGTTATTTGAATATAACTTATTGTTTACATACACATCGTAGTCTGCACCTAAAACACCGCTCTCATTAGTGACATACTCAAGACCAACGGAAACTCCATCACAGCTAAGCTGAGGAGCACCATAACCAGCACCGGATGCGCCTAAAGTAGATGCAATGTTGCATGCATTAATTGGCGCACTTGGAGCAAACACGGGAGTTAATGATACAGAATAATAGAGCTGTGAAGGCAGAGTTATGTTTGCTCCCGATATTACAAAACTGCTGTTGCATGCATATCCATCATAGGTGCAATCCCATCTTGAAAATGTATAGCCTATTTGAGGATGCGCCGTTAGTGTTGCACTATAGTTGTATGGAATATAATAAGTGCACTTTGGCTGCCAACAAGCATAGCCTGAAGTATTAGGTGGAGATATTGTGGCAATGCCGCCGTCAGTCGAGTTAACAGATAACCCTATCGAAGTCGGATAGTAGTTTGCATACTCGGTTATATTGCCATCCATCGTTACATTTGCAAATTCGTTTGGTCCTGTATAACTGCCATATCCAGTCCCTATCCATCCTTTGAAGATTAGATCTGAAGGCAGATTGTTTAACCCTATTGAAACACGATCTCCCAAGCTATATGTGCCTCCTTCCGGGGTTACATAATAAGCAGAACCGTAAGGATTGTATGGACCCTTCATTGTCAAGGAATAATAGTTTGTAGAAGAGGCAGATTCAATATTAACACTAGCTATGCTTGAATTGAAGGAGTATGGAGATTTGTATGTTCCGCTGTCTGTTATAACCGCCCTGAATTGGTAGGTTCCAGGACCCTGTGACTCTGTTGAATAGAAAGGTACGTCATTAGTATTTGCAGGTATCGATGCCAATTCGAACGTACTCGCACCTGGCGCCTTGCCATACCACACAATCTGCTGGGTAGAAATTGTTGGTGACCCGCCCCCATTTAAGGTGACACTTATAGTGGATTCTTTTGGTCCACTACCTCCGATCGTTGCATTTGTAACGTGCACAACCGCGATAGGCGTTGGATATATCGTAAGTGTCGCAGATGCGGTGGTTAGAATTTCACCTGTTGTCATATTGGCAACAGTGAGCAGGTAGTTGCAGGTGTATTCTGTAGATCCCACAGGAGATACTGCGCTTGTGCCAAGTGAGGATAAAAGCGATGTCGTGTTGAATTGGGGCAACCAGTCGCATGCACTCCCGCCACTATGCACCGAAAATGCCACATTATACGGACCATTGCTTCCACTTTCAAGCTGCGTGCTGAAACTTACCTCCTGCCCTCCATCTAAAATAATATTGGATGGATTTAGGAAGAGTTCTAGAGGCACTGCAGAACCGCTCGGTTGGAATATTGCCTGTAGCGTGCCGCTTGGGCTAGGCGTGCCTTGGTCTGCTAATTGCAATGTCGTTGGGTTGGAGAGAGTTGTGGCTATTGTCGACAACGGAGCGTCCCCCGACTCATTCCATAAGAGCCATTGCTTAAATGCATATCCTGCATTTGGAATTGCAGTTACTTCATAGTTGCCTATTGCAAGAGACGAATCCACGCTTCCATTATCGAACGTCCCTACGCCATTTAGTACTATCTGCCCATTTTGAGATTGGAAGAAGAGCTTGTATGTCGGCTGCGCTGTAGTTGTTGGGCTTATCGGATTGACGTTAACGCTTATTACACTAGAATTAAATGTGTATCCTGTTCCTACATCGGTTATTGATTTCTTGAACTCGTATGTACCGGAAATATATTGGTTGTTTTCATACGGAGTAAAGCACTCGCCGCCTTGATTCACACAGAATGAGAAACTGCTGGCAGTCGTTCCCAATGTTGACCACGTACTTGAACCTGGGTACTTTACCATCCAATCTGTGTTACCCTCATTTCCGCTTTGTAGTTCAGGGCTGCCACCGCCATCAAGGCTTACAGAGATCGTAGATTCTTCTGATGCGCCGCCGCTTGTGCCAAGTGTGGTATTAGTTGCATATGTAGTCGCCATTGGTGTAGGGTAGAGTGTTAGCTGAACGGATGCCACTGCCGGACTTATGCCCTGGGTGGAGTTTGTTATTGTTATCTCCTCTGTGCATTGCACGCCAGAAGCAGAAGTGGTATTTAATATTGGTGATGTGACCCTGTTACTGAATGTAACGATCGGATATTGGAACGCCGATTTTGGAAGCCATCCGCAATAGCTTGGCACATAATTTGAGCCGGGCGCAATTGGCCCCCATTCAATGTTGTAATTACCAAATCCGCCGCTTGCAGGCGCAGTAAAAGTAACCTCTTGGCCAAAGTCTAATGTGACATTTGATGCCAGAAGCGAAACGCTTATGTTGGGTATCTTATAAAATACCGCAGTAAGCGTACCGTTAGATGCTATGTTTATTGAAGTTGTATTCGAATACATATTTGAGATTGTTGTTTGTCCTGAAGATCCAGAGCCCGCTGTCCAAACCCAGTTTTTAAAGAGGTATCCCGTACCTGTTGTGACGCTTGGAGAAAGATTAATAGTGTAGGTGCCGGGCACAAGATTTAATGATTCGGTAGCGGATCCGCCAACATTTACGGAAGATGTTAGTGATGAATTTGACAGTTGTATTTTAGCTATTAGATATTGAGACTGTAATCCGGAGTCTGCAAATACCACATTGTATGTTGCAGATGATGACTGCGCAGAGCTTATACTAACGAAAAGCATTGTAAAAACAGCAGCAAGAACCATAAATAAGGACAAATTGTTGGACATTGTATCAGCATATTTTTATTACATGATATATTTAATCATTTCTATGCCATTGGCCTTGTGTATAAAAATGTATTGTTGCAAAAATAGCTTTTGTTTTTATAAACAGGTTTTAAACAGTTATTTGCAAATCTTTAGCATTATAGATTAACGAAGTCCTTTGCGGTCATGCCCTGTGGCATTGCGCGCACGCCCTCTGCCTCGACGGGCAATCCGATATCATTTGCAACTCGCTGTATCTCGGATCTGTCTATCACCCTCGGGAAATACAGTTCCGCAAACATTTCACTGCCAAGCTGCACGCGCCTAACCTTGAATGTCACCAGCTGTATCATGCCCGTTCGCTTGACGCGCACCTTGATGCTTCCGCTTTTTATTATTTCCAGCGCCTTAAAATCCACCATAACTCCACCACATACCAATTCTTCTGCTCTTCTAATTTAAACGC
>JAJZLZ010000011.1 GCA_021850375.1 Microcaldota archaeon | reverse complement strand
TAATGTTTCCATGTCCGACAACATCAGGCGCCTCTGGCACGCAGTTCATTGGGACTTTGTGGGTGAAATATAACACCCCCCAAGTAACAAATGTCGAAGAGGAAGTTGCTTCGATAAAAGCCCATGTTGCAGTCGCACAACAGTATTATATATCGGGATATTTAAGTGGGCAGTATATCTACTCTCAACAGTCTGGTTTATTGTCAGATACAAATATCGGGGACCATGGAACGCCACCCTTCTTTCCCCTAAATGGATCTTTAATGTATCAATTGCATTATTGGAGCGGCGATTTTATAGTAACAAGTTTGTCAGGCACAACTCTTTTAGATATGCCACTAGTTGGTGCTACCGGTCAAAATATGGCGCAGAGCACAGGATATTCAAATGGCGCACAATATCTATATCTTGTCTCTAGTGATTATGGTTGTGGTAGTGTATGCAGCTATTTATTTAAGATAACTACAAGCGGTTACAATTTGATGGGAAATACATTGCTACCTGGTGGCAGCTGGGCATATTTTACTGCAAATGACAGCAAAAATGTGTACCTTGTTGATGGCAGCACAATCAGTGTAGTGAATAAAGATACAATGGCAATAGAGACAAGCGTATCTGGATGTGCAGCCCCTGATGGCATAACACTCCAGCCTGATGGTCAATATGTATGGGTAGCATGCATAAATAGCGGCGATGTCTTTCGTATTAACACTCAAACTTATAATGCAGTACAGATAAATGTATACAGTGGAGGCGGAATAATCGCAAGCCCTGACAACAAGTTTGTATATACTGATGCTGGGTCAGACATATTTGGGATTAACACATCAACCCTTCAAGTAACACGAACAATTCCTGTGCCAACTGGTAGGGGTGTTGTGCTTGCAATGTCTCAAGATAGCAGCACGATGTTTGCCGGAACTACAGGAACAATTTACGTAATAAATCTACAGGCCGGAACGTATAATACAATACCTATATCATGCAACTCATGCCAAATAGGTGCCATGACCATAACTCCTAATGGCAAAGAACTACTAGTATCTGAATACAACACAAATTCGGGCGGCAATGGCGTATTGTATGTTATAAATACTCAAACGGATGCTGTAGAATCAACAATATCTTTGCCTGAATGGGTTGGAGAATATATGGTAATGCGGCCAATATAAAATAGAACGCTGCATAATTGTTTTGCATCTGTTATAGTGCAATATCATAGTTTTTTGACAGCGCTAAAAACAATGTGCTTTGGCCCCTCCTTTAGTTTTTTGCAGTTTTTAAAGTTCTTCATAAGCTCGCGCTTGACGAAATAGCCAAACATCGAAATCACAACTACATACACACGGCCATTTTCCTTTAGATGAGGGTGCATGCCATCGATCATGCGCCTTAAGGCCTCATGGCTAACATGTGCCGGGAGATTGGATGATATGACGTCGAATTTTTTGTCATCAATGTGGCTAAAGCCGTTGCTGAGCAGCGCCTGCGCATTTTTAAGATTATTTTCCTTGATGTTTCTTTTTGCATAGTCAATTGCAATGAAATCCCGATCGACCATGTATGTAGTTCCTTTTGGGGCCATTAATGCCATCACTACGCCTATCGGGCCATAGCCGCAACCAAGGTCCAAGCAATCATCCTTCTCATGCACGTCCATTTGCTCTATTAGCATCTGAGTGCCCTCGTCTATATGTCTGTAATTGAAGAGCTCTGGAGATGTAATCAGCCTAATTTCTATCTCTTGCCCATTAGAGTTTGGAATAATTTTTGCTTCTATTAAATGGTCTAGCTCCTCCATACAAACATCCGCTAAATTAAAGCAATTGATTAATACATATATTTATATGTGAAAGATTCATAAACCTAAAGGGGATCAGATGGCACAAGAAGCGGGCAAAGGAGCCAAAATAAGCAGGGAAGAGTTCAATTATCTAATGCAGATGTACCAGAACGAATACGGCCTAATAGAGCGCGCAATCGCCGAGACAAATGAGGAGATAGCTGGCATCATGGGCGCGCTTGAGACTGTAAAGCATGCAGACATTGTTTCAGGGAAGAACTCGCTGCAAAGCATCGGCGCGGATGCATTCATGGAGTCAAAGGTATCAAATAGGATAATAATCGGCGTAGGAGCGGGATATTTTGTAGAGATGAAAAAGGATGCGGCACTAGAAGCTTTAAATTCAAAGCTATCGCGCCAAAAGCAGTCCCTTGAGCGCCTAGCTAGCGGCAAAAAAAGCATAGAAAATGAGCTTGAGCATATGGAACAGAGAGTATACGACAATAAAGGACGGTAGAGATGTTTGAAGGCTTAAAGAAGAAGTTCTCGGATGCGATCAAAGGCTTTGTCAAGTCCGAAGAAAAAAAGGCTCAGGTCACACAAAATGATCTGCCCACAAGCGGCGAGCAGATCGCGCCGCAAGATGGTGGGGCGGCGCAGCGCATAAAAGAAGCGGAAGCAGAGTCCGCAAAAATTCGTGATGATATTGCCGTTATTCAAAATAAGCCCCATAATGAAGAGGCGGTAGCGAGCAATAAAACATCTAATGAAAAATCAGAGCAAAAAACAGGGCAAAATAATGTGCTAAAGGCGCAAAATGCCAATTCTGGAAGTGGCCAGGAATTAGGCAAATTTGGCGAAGAGAATTCAGATAATACTGGGCATCTAAATGTCAATGCAAAGAGCCCAGAAATCGCGCACCATAAAAATCATGCACTAAATCCAAATAATGTCAAAGACGAACAAAGTACGCACATTAGGGCAGAAGAGATTGCTTCACAAGCCGCCTTCGAGCAGCATAAAAAGGCATCGCAGGTTGCTCCAAGCAGATCAATTGAGCAGCCAAAGCAAGATGGCGAGCCGCTAATTAAGCTAGGCATTACAACGCGCATCAAGAAGGCGATATTTGGCACAATCACTCTTAGCGAAGGCGAAGTGTCAAGCCTCACTGAAAAGCTCAAAATCTCAATGCTGGAATCAGATGTCTCTTTTGATGTTGCAGAGGAGTTCTCATCTGATCTGCACAATAGGCTGGTAGGAAGGAAAATAGAGTCAAAGGATATAAGCAAAGAGGTTTTGGCAAATATACACTCTTCATTAATGGATACCCTATCAAAGGCAAAGCCGGATTTTGACATATTTGAGAGGATAAAGTCAAAGGACACCGGAGATCCATTTGTTGTCCTATTTCTAGGCCCAAATGGCACCGGAAAGACCACAACAATTGCAAAGATGGCAAATAGGTTAAAATCAATGGGGGTATCTGTTGCCTTATCGGCAAGCGACACCTTCAGGGCAGCCGCAATAGAACAGCTAGAGCACCATGGCAAGACTATAGGGGTTCCAGTTATAAAGGGGGCATATGGCGCAGATCCTGCAAGCATAGCATTCGATGCGATAGCATTCTCAAAGGCGCATAAAATCTCTGCGGTCCTTGTTGACAGTGCCGGAAGGCAGGAGACAAATAAGAACCTCATACGGGAGGTTGAGAAGATGTTTCGTGTTGCAAAGCCGGACATAACAATTTACGTTGGAGAGAGCACATCCGGGAATGCGATAACTAGCCAGATTCTTGAGTTTTCAAAACATGTGAAGATAAATGGCATAATACTAACCAAGCTCGACTGCGATGCGAAGGGCGGCTCCGCGCTTTCGATATCGCATGCTACAGGAATTCCGATTTTATTCTTTGGGACCGGCGAGTCGTATGATGCAATAGTAGCATATAACCCTAGTTTTATCGCGGATGCGATAATGCCATCAACAGCATAATAAATCTTTCCATCCATATCTAAAAGTGTGGATATATGCTAGATGAAAAGCTTCTTGACGTGGAAG
>JAJZLZ010000066.1 GCA_021850375.1 Microcaldota archaeon | reverse complement strand
TGACGTGCCAATAAAAACGGAGTTTGGCGAAGCGGGATTTCATTGCATACGCAAATATAAGACTAATCTGCCTAAGCAAACGCTATCCTTACTGAAGAGATCAGATTGCGTAATAAAAGGTCCGATGACAACTCCTGAGGAGCCGGGATCTGATGTGAGCGCGGCGGTTAAAATACGCAAGCTATTTGATTTGTATGCAAATGTAAGGCCTGTGAAAAACATGCGCAGAGTCAAGGGGATAAAAAACAACATAGACCTTGTGATAGTGCGCGAAAATACAGAAGGCATGTATTCTGGAATAGAATTTATGGAAGGCAAGAATATGGCGGTTGCCTTAAGGGTCATAACAACAAAAGCAAGCGCAAGGATAGCAAGATTTGCATTTAATTTGGCAATGAAGAGGCGGCGCCATCTAACATATGTGCATAAGCAGAACATACTAAAAGTGTCTGATGGACTGTTCAATCGGAATGTACTTACGGTTGCAAAGGAATTTAAGAAAGTGGCGGTTGATGGCGCGCATGTGGATGCGATGGCGCAGTGGCTTATAAAGCAGCCGCAGCTATATGATGTAATAGTAACAGAGAATCTATTTGGAGACATATTGTCTGACGAGGCTGCGATGATGGCAGGAGGGCTGGGCATAGCGCCTAGCGCAAATATAGGGGAGCGCTATGCGATGTTTGAACCCGTCCATGGCTCTGCGCCCAAGTATGCTAATAAGGACAAGGTTAATCCTATAGCAACAATTATGTCAGTAAAGATGATGTTCGAGTGGATGGGCGAAGATGAGGCTGCCGCGGCAATAGAGCGCGCAGTAGATATTGTGCTAAAGCGAGGAAAGGTATTGACATATGATCTGGGCGGAAATTCAAAGTGCTCAGAACTTGGAGATGCCATTGCGTCTGCTATATGAGATGATGATGAAGATAATGCAAACTCGAATTAATTCCAAACCAATAGCAGGCTGCAAAATTGCTCTTTGAAATAAGTGTAAAATATAGGTCATTTGGAATAATTTTAGCAATGGCTAAAAGACGCTTTGCGAACGCAGTATCTAAATAAGCAGAGCCTGTCCGTAAATTTGCTGCCAATATTCAAAGGTCATATAAAGTGTAGAAGATAGTTTTTTAATTAATGTAAATTTATAATGCACGTATAAATTCATCTATTTGAGCTGCAGACTCTTTTGAGGACATATCGCAGCACGCCCCCACTTTTTATGTAGTCTAATTCAAGTTCGCTGTCTATGCGGCTTGTCAGCGTCGTATAAGATTTATCTGTGTTGCCCTTCTTATAGTATATCATTTTGATTCTAGAATTAGGTGCTAATTTGCCCTCTATTATCAGCGAAATCTTTTTCGAAGGATCAACGCCAAGCTCAACAAATCCCTCTCCTTTAGCGAATTGGAACGGCATTATGCCCATGCCTATGAGGTTGCTTCTATGTATGCGCTCAAAGCTTTTTGCTACAACCGCCCTAACGCCAAGAAGCATAGGGCCTTTTGCTGCCCAGTCTCTTGAACTGCCAGAGCCGTATTCTGCGCCACCGAAGACAATAAGTGGTATGTGCTCCTTTTTGTACAACATCGCAGCATCATATATACTCATCTCCTTTTTGTATGGCATGTGCAAAGTGAAGCCGCCGTCCTTTTCTACCATTAAATTGCGTATTTTAACGTTTGCAAATGTACTCCTCATCATAACTTCATGATTGCCCCTGCGCGCTCCATAGGTATTGAAGTCATTTGAGCTCACATTGCACCCAAGCAGATATTTGCCTGCTGGGCTATCAAATGGTATAGCACCTGCCGGGCTTATATGGTCTGTAGAGAGCGAATCCCCAAACGCCGCAAGCGCGTATGCATTGTCTATATTTTTTATTTGCCCGTCATAATTATCTTCAAAATTATTAAAGAACGGAGGCAGCCGTATATACGTGCTATTTGTATCCCAAGAATAGTTCTTGCCCTTTGGTGACTTGAGAGTGTTCCAATACTGGTTTACACCGAATATGCGCTTATACTCCTTCTTAAACATCTTTGGGCTGATTGTATTTTTAATGACACTATATATTTGTTTATTTGAAGGCCATATATCCTTTAGATAAATTGGTTTGCCGCCCCTACCAGCCCCTAAGGGATCCTTATTCATGTCTATATTTATTGTTCCGGCCAGACCAAAGGCAATAACAAGCATAGGAGACATCAAGTAATTTGCTGCGACCTGGTTGTGTATCCTTGCCTCATAGTTTCTATTTCCGGATAGAACGCTTGCAACAGAAAGGTTCTTTTTGCGTATCTCACTTGCTACCCAATCTTCAAGAGGCCCGCTGTTGCCTATGCATGTTGTGCATCCGTATCCCACTACATTATACCCTAATTTGTCCAGGTATTTCATAAGATTTGCCCTTTTGAGATAATCAACAACTACGCGCGAGCCCGGGGCGAAGCTTGTTTTCACATGTGGCGGTATTCTCATGCCTAAACTAATAATATTTTTTGCCATAATTGCGGCGCCCACCATTGCAAAAGGGTTGCTTGTATTGGTGCAGCTAGTTATTGCAGATATCACAACGTCTCCGTTCTTTAGTTCGTAGGATTTGGCTTTACTTTGGGCCTTTTTTGAGCTGGAAGGCAAAGCGGCTCCTTTTTCCCACGCCCAGCGCTCGACATCGTGCCTGCTTGGGTTTTTGCTTTGCATCAGATTTAATTTTGAGGACATGGCAAAATCAAAACTCTGCTCTATTTTGCCCAGCTCAACCTTTTGCTTTGGCTGGCTTGGCCCAGATACGCATGGCTCTATTGAGCCAAGGTCAATTTTTAATAGAGCGTTGAACTTTACTTTTGAGTAATCCATGCAAAACATGCCCTGGGCAGAATAATATTTCTTAATTATGCGCAAATGCTTCTCATCTCTTCCCGTGCTTCTCATATAACGTATCGTTTCATCATCTACAGGGAATATCGATATTGTCGCTCCATATTCTGGGCACATGTTTGATATTGTTGCCCTGTCTGGAAGCGAGAGCGACAATACCCCATCTCCAAAGAACTCAACAAAAGCGTTGACAACGCCCATCTCTCGCAGCCTCTTTGTTAGCGTAAGGGCAAGGTCCATTGCTGTGGACCCCTCATTTAGGCGGCCAAAGAGCATAACCCCTACTACTGTTGGTATATTAAGCGCAACAGGCTGGCCGAGCAATGCCGCCTCCGCCTCTATACCTCCAACGCCATAGCCTAAAACGCCAAGCCCGTTTATCATTGTCGTATGGGAGTCCGTGCCTACAAGGGTATCAGGGAATGCCATAGTGTTATGATCTATCTTAGAGACGCTCACGCAGCTTGCAATATGCTCTAAATTAACCTGATGGCATATGCCTCCAGAGGGAGGCACTACAGAAAAGTTCTCAAACGCGCCCCCCGCCCATTTCAATAGCATATAGCGCTCGCTGTTGCGTTCTATTTCACGGCGCTGGTTGATCTCAAGGGATTTTGAATTTGCATAGGAGTCAACCTGTACGGAATGGTCTATTATAAGGTTTATCGGCATCTGCGGCTTTATCACATTAGGATCCATCTTATGTTCGCTGACATATGTCCTCATTGCCGCAATGTCTACAACTGCAGGAACGCCTGTAAGGTCCTGCATCAGAACCCTTGAGACTATGAATGGTATGTCATACTCCGGCACATTTTCTGCGCTCCACTTTAAAAGCCTTTCAATGTCTATTTGCTTTACCTCCACATCATTTAAATTTCTAATGAGTGACTCTAAAAGTATGCGCATGGAAAAAGGCCATTTAGAAACATTGCTAAATTTCTTTGAGATCTTCTTTATAGAATAGAACTTGATTTTGCTTTTGCCAACTCTAAAGGAATCTAAAAATTCTTCTTTGTCTATTTTTTTAGGCATATTCTATC
>JAJZLZ010000058.1 GCA_021850375.1 Microcaldota archaeon | reverse complement strand
CTTGCGTTGATATGGAGATGTTCTTTATGAGCGATGGCAGTATACTAGAACGCATGATCGAGCCGGACTTAGAATTTGCGATTCTAACTGTATGTTTTGGATCGTAATCAAGGCGCATTTGCCCAAAGCACTCGTTTTGGGTTGTTATATACATGTTTATCGCCTCCATGAATCCAAAACCGACCATCATGTGCGCAATTAAGTCGTCAAAGGATGAGTCCAAATTCTTAGAGCCTATTGTGCTTGCCAATATCTGCGAAGGCACTATGTTGTCATAGCCATATGCTATTGCCATATCTTCAATTATATCCCTTGTGGATATAACGTCTGTGCGATAGGGAGGCACAATGTATAGGCTTGATATTCCGAGCCTTGCGGCATTATAGCCCAATTTGTTTGCGAGCCCCACTATTTTAGAAGGCGATATCTTAACTCCTATTGTCGATTCTATTGTGGACACCCTAACTTTCATCTCCCTATATTTCAAGTTTGGGGTTATTTCGCCTATGCCTTCCTTTACTATTCTGCACGGCCTAACGCGGGCTCCTTGGTCTATAAATGAGCATGCAATAATTGCGGCCGCATCATCGACACCCGCCTTTGATGTTCCTGTTATATCTATTAGAAGCCTGGTGGTATTTTCGCTGACCTTTGTGTCCTCAGAGTTTATTATCGGTATTAGGGCAAGCGTTTTTGATTTGTCAGATATGCTAAGATATTCACCATTTAGCAGATGGCCATACTCTATGCCCTGTTTTGTGCTTTCAATCACGCTTGAGAATTTGTGCTCTTTCAATGAGCCTAAAGGGCGCATAATACCATCAGGTGATGCGCAATATTTAATATCCCCATCTACTGCATTCATATTGTGTATGCCGATCGCCACCTTTTTGCGCTTGCGACCAAAAGTATCGCAAAATTTTTCGGCAAAATTCATCAATTCCACAAGTCTGCCTTTTGATAGATCCGCATCCTCAACAACCATTCCGGCTATAAAAGGCCTAATCAAATTAACACTCTTATCGACGTTTATATTAAGAGCGACATCATCATCCAATACGTATCTTTTTGCGCGCGGCACATGCCGGGAGGATATGAACCGCAATGCCCTGCAGAGCCCCGTAGTGTCAAGCATGTCTGGCCTGTTTGGAGTTATGCTTATGGTTATATCCGATGGGTCCTCCTCTTCTATCTCCATCCCAAGCCGCTCTATTAGCGATGGCAATTCCGTTAATGTAATGCCGTTTTGCACGATTCTTTTTTTGCTAAAAGTCACATTTGGCATAAATCCAACCTATATTATCTGCACACGCCTGCGCAGCCATTTTATATCGTTTGTATATATCTCCGAGAGGGATTTGGCGCCAAGCTTTTGCATAAGAAGCCTGTCTGCGCCAAGGCCCCATGCCAGTATGTTCTTATTTGTGCCAAGGGAATGTGCGATCTCCTCGCGTATCATTCCGGCGCCTCCAAGCTCTATACTTGTGCCGTCCTCTCTTATCCTATACATTTCAAGGCTAGGCTCTGTGAATGGGAAATATGATGGCCTAAAGCGTATGCCATGTATTCCCATATGCTCATAAAACCCTATTAATGCGTCAAAGAGGTTTGAAAAGTTTAAATTCTCCCCTATTATTATCCCCTCTGTCTGTATTATCTCGGCAAGGTGCTTGAAATCGATGTTCTCGTTTCTAAACGCCCTGCCTATGGAAAATAGCTTCACAACATTGTTTGAGTTTGCGGACTTGGCGAATTGCCTTATGTGTCTTGCTGATACGCTTGTGGTGTGCGTGCGAAGAACTGCCTGCTTTTGCATAGCCGCGCTAACTTGAGATCTCCAGTTCTTCTTGTGCATCTCTGATACTGCCACTACTGCCTCCCTGTCGTTTATCTCTATATGATCCGGATTGTTTAAAAAGAACGTGTCCTGCATATCTCTTGTAGGGTGGTCCTGCGGAGAGAACAGTGCGTCAAAATTCCAAAATGAGCTCTCTATTATGGGTCCGGATACCTCTGTAAATCCCATGCTAAACCAGGTCTCCCTGATTTTGTTCATGAATTCCCGCATTGGGTGCAATCTTGATGCGACTGCCTGTTCGGTCGGTGCGTCTATTATATAGCGCCTAAATCCAACGTCCCTCCATTTAGCATTCGCGATTATCTCATGAGTCAGCGCCCCTACTCCATTCTCCTCGTCTATTTCAATATTTTTGCCTAATTGGGTTAGTGCTACAATAGGGTTTGATTTGCCTTTTGATATGATTAGCATCTTTCTTTTTACGAGTATTTCAAGAGCCTGTTTTTCATCATCATTCATATTTTTTATGCCATCTTTTTCCGCCATCTCAAGGACGTGGCGCAGAATGTAGCCTTTATGCAGTTTTCTCGCCTGTGCGCCAATTGTTGTGAGGCCGATTTTGCCGTTTTTTATATCTATCCATCTGTTGCGCTTTGCCCACATGAGCCCGATTCCATCCGCTTTTGATATGTCTAACTGCTCCTCTCCTATTTTATCTATTAATGCCTCTTCAGGGAATTTGGATAGTGCCTCTCTCCCCTCATCGCTAAGCGAGATCTGCTCCTCCAAATGCCCATCAATTTTTATTAGGCCTGAAAACTTCATATTTTCAACAGACCACATAAGCTTATCTTTTGCAAGCTTCGATTCATCTTCGAGCTGCGATAAATTGAGCTCGCCCCTCTCTTTTAATATTTTAAGTATCATCTTCTCATATGCATGCACAATATCACCTACTCGCCTTAATGTAAACGTATGCAAACAGAGCCACTATGACAAGGGCTATTATGACATATGAGAAATACCCAAGAACGCCATATACTGCAGCAAAGAACTTGTCGACCTCGTCTCTGATGCTCTCTTTTACAACGAATTTCAGCTTGAATTTGGAGAGCGGCTCCTGTGCGTTCCATGCTATTGATGTGACGTTTGTGTAGTTCTTTACGAATGCATAGGCTGGATAATCCGGCAGCGGATAAACAGATATTATCTGCGACCCTGCGGGCATAGATATTGTCAGGGTTGTGTTTGGTGATAAAACCTCGCCGCTGGCTCCGTGCTCGAAGTTGAATATGCTAGGATTGAAGGTGTATACAAAGTTGCGCGGCGCGGTCTGGTTTATCGAAGTAGCATTGAGCACCGAGTATGTCATCACAATGTATGCCACATATGAAGATCCGTTTCTTATCGCAGGCCCTGGTATAAAGTTGAAGTTGCGCACCCCGGAAGTCGGGTTTATCAAATGCTGTACAAGGCTTGGCCCTATTATGGACTGCCATCTGCTAATTGTAAGGTTCAAAGCCGCCCTGTCTGTGCTGTACTGGCTTAGCGACTCGTTGCTTATTATGAGTGTTAGCGTTTCATTTACCTTTGCGCTCGTGTTTGGGTTTAACCCAACGCTCACGTTTATATTCGATATGTGGTATGACGCATATGTCGAGGTTGTCATAGCCATAATAGCGCATGCGAATGCGATAATCGAAAATTTATTCATAGCCAGCACATGATAAATTGTATAGCCATCTATAAAAGTATTTGCGTCTTGGCAAATCACTTAAATATTTAATTAAATATATTAAAATCGGCATTTCTTTTTACAATCTACTTTATATCATTATTTATAACATAAACATCAAGTGTTGTGCAGGTATGATGCAATGGCGCGCAAGGAGAGGGTTGCAGTAATAGATGGCAGCGGCAGAGGCGCAGCTTTGGTCAGGGCATACGCGAAGAGCCATAATGTTGAAAGCATTATAGCAATACCTGGCAACGATCTTATGAAGATAGGTACAGACAAGCCAGTGCATACATTTCCAACAGTCAATACTACTTCAATAGCAGACATAGTAAAGATCTGCAAATCAAATAGCGTATCTGTTGTAGACGTGGCGCAGGACGATGCGGTTGCTAATGGTCTTGTA
>JAJZLZ010000056.1 GCA_021850375.1 Microcaldota archaeon | reverse complement strand
TTCTATCCCTTGGGAATAGCGCGCACTCACGAATGTTTTGTGCATCAACTATTTTCATTGTCAGCCTCTCAATGCCAATCGACCAGCCCGCATGTGGCGGCGCACCGCACCTAAAGGCATTTATATAAAATTCAAAACCATTTGGATTCATACCCTTCTTTTTGAGCGCCTCTATCAAAAGCTCTGGCTTATGTATTCGCTGTGCACCGCTTAGTATCTCTAGGCCCCTATATATAAAGTCAAAACTCTCTGTAAGCTCAGGTTTGTCCTTGCATGGCATAGAGTAGAATGCCCTAAGAGCAGTAGGGAATCTTCTTATTATTACGGCCTCGCCATACATACTTCCTATCTCGCTCTCATGGTCCTTTGAGAAATCATGCCCGAATTCTATTTGATATCCCTTCTTCTTTAAATCCTCAATGACCCTATTATATTCAACAATCTTTATCTTTGGCACCTCTAATTTAAGCCCCAACAGCTTGATCTCTTTTTGATTATTCTTAATCACCGCCCGTATCATATCCTTGAAGACCTTCTTTAGCACCAAAATCACCGCATCCGCATCCGCAAAGGCCATCTCTATATCCATCTGGTTGGACTCGGTTAAATGATAGGTAGTATTTGACTTCTCCGCCCTGAACACTGGCACTTCCATGACTACCTTCTCTATGCCTCCAATGACTGAGAGCTGCTTGTAGAGCTGAGGAGATTGCGCAAGATATGCACTCTTCTCAAAATACGCAACAGGGAATAGATCACTGCCGCCTTCGCTCGCCTCTGCTATTATGGTAGGCGTCCTTATGTGTATGAATCCCTGCTTTCTAAGGCTATCTAAGAATGTGGTGGATAGAGTGGATTGTATCTTAAATATGGCGAGAGTCTGCGGCCGTCTCAAATCCACATACCGATTATTTAAGCGGGTGTCTATCTCAACTGGAACCTTGCCGGTTATCTCAAAGGGTATTTGTATGGATAACGGATTTAAGTTCTCTATGCTCTTTATGACGATCTCAAATCCCCCTTTTGCATTCGGCGAAGCTTTTATTCTCCCAACGATTCTAACTACGCTCTCCTTTGGGATTGACATTCCCTTTAGCGTATCTTCACTTGCCTCTCCCTTCTTGCCTATGACCTGAACAATGCCGGTCATGTCTCTTAGCAACAGAAAGCTCATACTGCCAAGTTCCCTTACTTCATGCACCCAGCCGCTAATGGTCACTTCTCTGCCCTCCATGCTTGAATCTAAATCTGCAACAAAATGTGTCCTCATAGAAATACCTTTGTATAATTGATTGATTAGTTTGATTTGGGCAAACATCTCTTAATACCTATTGTGCGACGCCCCAAAAAATAAAACATATATAGCTATGCACAGCATTGGTAGTTACATTTGGATAAAAATAATAAATGTGGGCTCATAAACCCATAAACAGTAGATAACTTTATGCCTGCCATGCTAAAATTATATATAAAACATCAAATGAACCAAAACAATGCTTATGCTCAGATAACATCAGAATATATAAAAGGATGTGTGAAAATATAATGAGTATGCGATTGTAGTCTAATCTGGTTAGGACTTTGCCCTTCCAAGGCAAAAACCCGGGTTCAAATCCCGGCGATCGCAAATTACAGCCAATTTATTCAATGCGCAATGAGGCTTGGTATTATAAAGAGCGCTATTAGTATGTCAAGCAAAACGATTATTGTAATAAACGTGTAAATTTTGTTCTTGCTAATCGCAAAACTTATTATTGAGAGCACAACCCTTGCGACAGGCGTTGCGGCAAGCACAACCATGCCAAGCAGTATGTATGCGTATGCAGAGCCGGCTTGAATCCCATATATTATATCGCCAAAACTGTAGCTAGATGTGTTTATCTTTGAGTTTATTGACCATGCGCCAATAGGCGCTGATGCGGGATATATTACTCCTATTGCAATGCCTATTATTATCAGGCAGGCGCTAATTACAACGCCAATTCTAAGCGTCCAGCTTATTATATCCTCAAACTCCATAACGAAACACCGCGAATTATCATCTCTATTGCGAGCACAAATATAGCAATCAATAAGATGAGCTCAATTCTTCTGTTTTCCAATTTATTGAATATCTTAGAGCCAATGAAAGCACCTATCACTACGCCAACTGCGCTTGACCCCGCAAGAAAAGGCTGTATGTATCCAAGTTCCCAGTATATCACAGTTCCGGTGACAGCAGTCACCCCAATCATAAAGTTGCTTGTGGATGTGCTGACCTTTGCAGGAAGGTTCATACCAGAATCCATCGCGAGGACCTTTAATACTCCAGAGCCTATACCAAGCAATCCGGATATTACGCCAGCAAAGAACATTACAATCTCTCCAAGCCACCAGCGTATCCCTACATACTCCACCGTCTTTTTTGTAGCATTATCGAAATATCTGCCCTTCATCTGGAATATTTTTGTTGTTGCATCCGCTTTCTTTTTCGTTGGCAGATCCCGCTTTGACCTCTTTAGCGTAGGATATATCGATGTAAGTAGGACGATGCCAAATATTATGAATATCAGCGAATCAAGATTGTTTTTGTATATAAATGCCGCAATAACAGCCCCGATTATGGCGCCCATAGTGGTGCCAATCTCAAGAGACATGCCTATCTTCATGTTTGATATTCTATCACGAACATATGCGCTTGCCGCGCCACTTGAAGTCGCAATTGTTGATATGAGGCTTGCCCCTGCCGCATAGCTTATCGGCACACCTAAAAGAAGAGTTAGAGCGGGTATTATGACTATACCGCCGCCTAAGCCTATTATGGAACCAACTATACCCGCACATATTCCGATTATAACAAGGATTGCAAATAGGATTAGCACCATCATCTAGCACCTACAGGTTGCGGGGGCGAGAGGCTTGGAGCGCGCCTGTATGCAAAATATATCCCTACTGATGAGAATATGTTGCTGAATAGAACCAAAAGAAAGGTCCTGTCAATGAAAAAAGGTATGTTCAGGCCGTATGCCACCAATATTGATGCGATTATTGCGGGCGATATGCCCCTGCCCACATTAAATCCGACCGCAACGCGATCCATCACCCTGCCAACCGGAGTGGGATTGAAGTAACTTGAAATAATTGGCGTAAAGACGAAGCGCAAGACAACGGCAAGCGATGATAGCATCGCAGCGATTGCTAGTAGATTTATGGCAACGCCGCTGGAAGTGAAGACAAGCCCCATATATACGAAATAGAACGCACTGACAAAGAACACAATCTCCCGCTGATAGCTGCGAACATGCTTGACGACCTTTGGAACGTTCATGTATTTTTGCATAAAATATAGGTGATCGGTCTTTGACATGCCGCTTAATGTCCCTATGTTTGCAAACATTATACCGAACATAAACGCGGTTATTGCGCCATTTAGCCCAAGCTGCTCTGAAATCCCATAGGTCGCAAGAACCATCGAGAGTGTGAGCATCCAGTTGTATCCTCTGCTGTACTTGCTAAACCTGTTTAGCAAATAGAGCCAGAAGAATGCGAGGACTATGCCTAATAAGATAGACCCTACTATCAAAGTGAATATGTCACTCTCAATATAAGTTGCGGTTATTTTGGACGTGGAGAGCAGTATTGTTATTAGAATTAGCGGAATCGTCAATTGAACAATGTCGGACGTCGCCCCCTCATATAGCAAAAAGGATTTAAGTTTATTTGATGCTTTGATGTTTTTTGCGATCTCAGGCGCGATTATGCCTCCGGGCCCTGAAACCGCAAATCCAAATATCATTGAATATATAATGCTCCATCCTAAAAGGTAATGCACAATATAGCCAATTGCTATTCCTGTTGTAGCAGAGCATATTAGCATATACAATGTGGCGCGGCCCAGTATGCTGCCAAGCTGGTTGAACTTTAGACTGATTCCTACGTCAAATAAGACAAATGCTACGGCAAATGCAGAGATATATGGCGCATGCGCG
>JAJZLZ010000053.1 GCA_021850375.1 Microcaldota archaeon | reverse complement strand
TGCTTTTTTTGCAATGCATTGCAAAAAAAGCAAAAGAAATAATGCACATGCCTTATATTTGCGCATAGTAGTTTTAATTGTGCATCAAAGCGCGGATCTGCCGTGCTAGTTATATATCAAATATTCTATAATTTATATCTTGAACTAAAGATTTAGAATTCGTCAAGAGATGTCTGCTTTATCCTATCCATTGTGGCCCATCTATTTCTTATGTGTTCCTCGAACTTTTCATTGCCAAGGTGCTTTCTTATCACGCTAATCGTATATGCATCTGAGGGATATCCGGAACCTATCTTTGTGCGCAGCTTTTTTTCTATCTGCTTAATCGCATTATCTCGCGTGACCTTTGCTATTATGCTTGCGGCTGAAACAACAGGATATCGCGCATCTGCCTTGTGCTCTGCTATTACGCGCGTATAGTTTGACTTAATTGAGGCATTGGACTTGATGCCCTTGACTTTTGTCGGCTTCTTGCTGTTCATGCTAAAGCGCTGCCCGAACCTCTCGGGTATGACATCAGGCGAGTCAAGGTATATCGCATGTGCAAAGCTGCCTATCTGGTCAAAGAGCGCCGAGAAATGCTTTGCCTCAAGCTCATTCACCGATATATGAGCTGCCATCGCCTCATTGATCTCAGACGCGCTAATTGCGCTGATTTTTACCTCATCTGCGATGCTAGCTATATCTTCATACAGAGCCCTGCGGCGCTTATCTGAGAGCATTTTTGAGTCGCGTACGCCAATTTCAGATAGGCGCATCATGCTGGAGCTTTTAACTGCTACAACGCTAACGACCAGCGGGCCAAAAACGGCCCCCCTCCCGGCTTCGTCGGCGCCGCATAGCAGTATACAAGCACCCCTATTTAGGATTAGATATTCTTCCTGTCAACTACTATGTAATCGTTAACCGCCATAACAGAATCGTATGGAACCTTTATGTGCTCTTCGTCTCCCTTCATCTTATTAGCTAGGCTGCTGTCAGGATCCGGTTCTATTATCACGGCGTTTATCTTTCCGGTTACCTTGCTTATCTCCGCATCAACAAAGCGTCCCAAATCGAAACCGTCGCTAGTAACAACCTTCTTTCCAACAAGCTGCTTGGCAATTATAAATTTTACCATATAGCCACCTTAATTAACAATCATACTATTATTACACACACTATTAATACCTTATGTTTTGCGTTTAGACAAATCTCTACATGCTATTGAAACCTTTATTAACATAGGTTGCATAATAAAAACCATATCCAAATGGATCTGTAGCGCAACTTGGATAGCGCACTTGGCTTCGGACCAGGCGGTTGCGGGTTCAAATTTTCCTGCTATAGCAGGAGATGAAAATCCCGCCAGATCCTAAACTATTCAATCTGCCTAATCTTAACCTTAATTGGTGAAGCATGCTGGCCTATGACATCAGGCCGCAGCATTAGTGTAGGAGCCAATTTGACTGTGCGCCTTCTTCTCTTTAGCGCATTGCCATACATATGCGTTCGTGGCATGCGGCGCGCGAGCTTCACATCGGATCTTTTTATGACCCTGCTCCTCCCTGCATGGTTTGCGCATACCGTCGCGCCTTCAAGCAGTTGGTTAACAGTATCATGGAGCTCCTTTTCAAGGCATAAAATGGCGCGCTCATTGACCTTCTCGGCGCCAGCCTCCTTTAGGAACTGCTCTATGTCATATAAGCTAAATCCCCTACTCTTATTCACTTTTACACCCACGCTGCAACTATTCACAACCTCTCCTTTTAAATAGCTTAGTTTTAAGATGATTAGCGGTATTCTTGATGCTAGGCATACCCTTTAAATATATGGTGGTTTTTGCATGATAAAATCGGGATTCCACCTCTCAATATCGGGCGGCATATGCAGTGCGCCAATTGAGGCGGCGGCAAAGGGCTATAGCGCAATGCAGCTATTTGTATCTAGCACAAGGTCGTGGCAACAGACAAAGATATCTGAAGTAGATGCGTCTAGATTCAAGGAGCTATCAAATGGCCTAGATTTAATCGCGCACATTCCATATCTGTGCAATCCCTCATCACCTAATGAGGATGTTTGGGCAAAGAGTAAAATTATGATGCAAAACAACCTTTTGGCATGCGAAACTTTAGGTATAAAATCTCTTGTAATGCACATAGGCTCAAGCCTTGGAAGAGGCGTTGAGTTTGGCATAAATAGGACCGCAAAGATGGTGCGAGATTCAATTGACCTAGCAGGCGGCGTTGATATACTTCTTGAGAATTCCGCGGGCTACAAGAACAGCGTAGGATCAAAGTTTGGCGAAATAGGAGAGATAATAGATTTAGTAGGGTCCAAAAGAGTCAAGATGTGCCTAGATACATGCCACGCATTTGCTGCGGGATACGATATATCAAGCAGGCAGGGCTTAGATAAGATGCTGCATGAGATAGATGCGCATGTGGGTCTTGCGCGCATGCGATTTGTCCATTTAAACGATTCAAAATATCCATTAAATTCGGGCCTTGATAGGCATTTTCATATAAGCAGGGGGCATATAGGCAGGGCGGGCTTTGACAATCTATTCTCCAACGCTGCATTTAGAAGTGGAAGCTACATTATGGAGACTCCGATAGACATGTTTGGAGACAATGACACTAACATGTCGGAGTTTGCCTCAATCATGCGTAGTGCAAAACTTAAATTCGACAATTCTAAATAAGCATACTAATCTGCAAATTTTGTTGGGCATGTTGCCTAATTTGCTAAATTAGCTAAATGATAATGAGCTTTAAGACTACAAAAACTATGGGCAATAATATATTGTCATCAAGTGGCGTGTCAATGCTCTCTGCCAGCGCAAGGGCAGCGGCAATTAGTACTCCCAAAATGCCAACCGTAACAATGCCTGCGATTGACGATACTGCAAAGAATGCTATCGTACCAGCGTATGTCTTTCTTTTATTATGCGGCAGCCTGCGGGACTTGTATAATGTGATTCCTACTATTGTTGCAATCGCATCGCCAATTATCAGCGCGCATATGCCAAATATGGCAAGGTTGCGCACGGAGAACCCTACAATTATCATCGCGCCGGCTGCAAGGTACGAAGCGCCCCTCCCGAATTCGATGTCTTTTCTCTCCAGCCTGCTTAAAATTCCATATATTCTGCCGCTGCTTTTAGCTGAAATTCCATTTGCCAAATACAGGCAAATGCCAAGGAAAAATATCACATACTGATATATCCCTATGTATGCGATTATTAAAATCGCAATTATTCCGATTGCAATCTGCAATATATCGCGGTGTATTTCTAATTTTGTGTTTCTCTTAGACCTATCTTCCTTTGGAAATTCATGCGACCTGTATATCAAACCTACAGAAAAGCCAACGCCCGCAAGGCCTACTGGCAGGCCAAAGATATATGGGCCCATATTATGACTAATAAATATCGCAAGTATTGCAAGAGCAAGTGCAGCTGATGTAAATATTATAATTGAATTTTTTCTGCCATAGCTTATGGCGGCGCCTGCTGCAAGGATTGATAAGGATATGGAGATCGCATAAATCAAATAGAGCTGCAAGCTGCTATATAGATAAATGGAGTATAGAGCCGAAATCAAAAACCCAAACATGGCCGATGCCACAAATGCTATTACCTGGCCTTTGCGCTCATATCTCTTAGAAGTGCTTATGAATTTTGCCGCGCACAGAATTGAAAATATTAAAAATAGTGCTGATGCGAGGACATATAAATACATTATACCACTGATATTACCCAAGCTGCTAGCACAAATCCAGCAACCACGATGATTGGTATTGCTATGCGTGTTATATCATACACCGATCGCGCAATCGTAATTATGCTCTCCATGCTGTTTGGCCCCCATATCTTGAAATTCTCAATTTTGTCCCTGTAATGGTATACTAAGACCGGCTCCATTTCAGATAGTGCCTTCAGTATGCCCTTGTCTATAAATGGGATAACCTCCTTTGCGTTTGTAGCGCGCCCGACAACGTTATCTGCCTCAAATGCCATCGAATTGACCGCAT
>JAJZLZ010000051.1 GCA_021850375.1 Microcaldota archaeon | reverse complement strand
ATACTTGAAGAGGCAGAAAGGTCGAATTTGTGGACAAGAAGATACGCCGTAAGAAATGGGTACGTTATGAAAGATACCACAGCTATAGTTTGTGGCACACGGATTTCTGCGAGATAAATAGAAAACACGTGATTGCGTACATAGACGATGCGTCAAGATTGATAACGGGTTATGGTGTATTGAACTCAAAAAAGGTAAGGATTAATAGGTGCAACTATGAAACAAATTTGTCGTGAGGACATAATTGAAGGATACCACAATAAATGTGGCGCTATTTCATGTGCGGATGCTGCCGCATCGTTGTTTTCGATATATACAATAAGTTTTTAAGTTGATATACGATAATATTATGGTGGTTATGTGGATGAGAGCAAGACAATAGTGGTTCCTGAAGATCACGTTATAGAAATTGAGTACGGCAGGGCAAAGATGCGCCTATTCAACCCTGGAGAGGTTATATTTACGGTCAATATACGGAAGGCAAAGGAATCGGATAGGAAATAATTTATTCTACACTCATTTGCGCAACATATTGCCAGTATTGTATCTGCTTACAAGTCTTGAAACTTCTCCAAGCATCCTTGCTTGTATGTTGACATGCGCCAATGTTATCTCAACGTAGCTCCTGTTTTTAGGTTCTGGAAGAATAGCTAGCATTTTATCAACATGCCTAAAGCAGCGTATCAGCTTCTCCTCCATGCTCATTGTGGCCTGCGGCTCATATAGGCCAGCCTCCTTGCCTATTCTAATTAGGTACTCTATAACCTCCGCTGTTTTAGCCTTACCCTCTATGGCAAGCTCTAATGCCCCAATCATGGCAAAATCAAACTTTCCTGACAGGCGTATGCTATCTATATACACAAACCTATGGGAGTCTTCAATAGAAGTATTTCCGTAGTATCTGGGCATCACCAATCCAAGGTATGCCTCATTTGCCTTGTGCTCGTCTATTGCCGTACGCATAATTATTCTTTTCATACTCTTATCTAGTGGTGTTAGTTGCCTGTTCATATTATCACATCTAATAACGCTGGCCATAGCTGCACAATGCAATTAACTAGGTCGCATGTATAGTTATGTACAAACCTGTATAAATATTTTGGCATACGTGGCATTTAGGTGCAATACATCATGCAAATATTTTAAACATGCAATGGTTTATAAAACTTTGTTCAGAATAATACCAAAGTGTTAATCGCATGTACCATACTTATACAACAATATTAATTCCGATGCTTATTGCCTTTGCATCAACAGTTATCACTATACGATTTTTGATGCCCTATATGAGTGGCGCAGGAGTGTATGCCACTGATTACAATAAAAAAACCAGGCCAAAACTTCCAAGCGGAATGGGAATAGCCATGTCATTTGGCTTTGCGATAGGCATATTGGCATATATCTTTGGCGCCAGTTTCTCTTTGTATCTGCCTGTTGTCCCAATAACTGATCTATTTGCTGCAGTAGTGGCTTTGCTTTTGATATCTCTTGTAGGATTTATAGATGATATAAATGTGAGGCAGAGCCTTACAAAGACAACCGGAATGATGGACACACGGGTCGGGTTAAAGCAGTGGCAAAAACCAATATTAACGTTAATTGGCGCAGTTCCGCTTATTGCAATAAATGCCGGCGTTTCTATAATCGACATACCCTTTATCGGGATTGTAAATATCGGAATATTATATCCGTTGATTGTGATACCACTTGCGGTAATATTTGCAGCAAATTCTTTTAATTTGCTTGGCGGATTTAACGGGATATCTACACTATCTGGCTTTATAGTGAGCATGGCAATGCTGATATATAGCATTTTGTATGGTTCGGCAACCGGCGCATTGCTCTCTGGGATACTAGTTTCAATATTATTTGCATTCTCCTTCTATGATGGATATCCGGCAAAGATAATACCTGGAGACAGCTATACCTATGCGGTTGGCGCGGCCCTTGTTATAACAATGATACTAGGAAGCATGGAGTCATTTGGAGTTATAGTCTTCATGCCGTGGATAATAGAGCTTATACTCCACTTAAAGGGCAAATTTAACGTTACAGACCTTGGAAAGCTGCAAAATGACGGCACATTTAAGCCACCATATGGAAAGAGGATATTTAGCTGGACCCACATAATTATGAATTTTAAGCGATCAAAAGAGATGGATGTCACATTAACAATGGGCATAATAACATTTGTATTTGTGATATTAGGATTTGCGCTTAAGATATTCGGCCTTTTATAATTCTCCAATTATTAGAGAAATCTACGTTGTTATTTGGATTCTATCTGAAGTCTTTTCTTTACGTGCTTTAATGCGGAGAAGGTGTCCCTGTCCATCTCCTCAAGGCGCATTGATATATAGCGAGCCTGGCGATTTAGGCGCGGTATTAGTACATACTCAAGGGCATTAACTCTTCTTTTTACCTTCTCTATCTCAATGACTAGGCGCTTTAGGCCCTGCTCTCTTTTTGCAAGATCCACTACTGCATCTAAAAGGCGCACAAAGTCCTCGTTGGCATCATCGATTGCAGAGCTTGTTGATAAAATGCTATAGCCGCGGCTTTGCAGCGGAATTAAACCCTCGTTTCGCTCAATGCTTGGGACTTTTACTCCCATTACATCTTTTACCATTATCTTTATCGGCGCAGGCTCATCGACGTAGCTAGAGGCATAGGATATCTCGTAATCACCAGCATATATTAGCGAGAGCGTTAGGGTGGAATACGCCTCCTCTAGTATTTGGCGCATATGTGCCCTGTCATGGGTTGTGTCCTTTAGGAGCTTTAGGAATTCTATTACCAATACCTCGCGCTTGCGCTTTAGTATGGAGTGGCCTTTTTTTGCAATGACCCTGCTCTTTCTTGTGTTTATCAGATTTATTCTAGTCGGATTTGTCTGCATTTTTAATACCCTTCTTATAGTACTTTTCAACTAGAGCGCTCTTGATTCTCGTAAGCTCCTCCTTGTCAAATGAGGATAATAGCTCCCAGCCTAAATTCAGCGTGTCGTCTATTGTTCTATGCTCGTATCTGCCCTGGTTTATGAACCTCTTTTCGAAATTCTCCCCGAAGGACATATATGCCCGATCCTTCTCGCTCAGCGCCTCCGCTCCAACTATAGAGCTAAGGTTCTTTGCATCTATCGCTTTTGCATATGCTCCATATAGCTGATCTGATACTCCCCTATGATCCTCTCTGGTTTTACCTTCTCCTATCTCGCTGTTCATCAGCCTTGATAGCGATACCAGAGGATTGATGCCCGGGTATATTCCTTTGTTTGACAGTTCCCTGCTCATGTAGATCTGACCTTCTGTTATATAACCGGTCAGATCGGGTATTGGATGGGTGACATCTTCACCGGGCATTGTAAGTATGTTTAATTGTGTTATGCTGCCGCTCTTTCCCCGAACAAGCCCAGCGCGCTCATATATGCTCGCAAGATCCGTATACATGTATCCTGGATATCCTCTTCTGCCCGGGACCTCCTCCCTTGCGCTCGCCAGTTCCCTTAAGGATTCACAGTAGTTTGTCATGTCAGTTAGCATGACCAGAACGTGCATTCCCCTCTCATAAGCTAAATATTCGGCGGTTGTCAATGCAAGCCTTGGCGTTAGTATTCGCTCAATGCTCGGGTCATCTGCAAGATTAATAAACAGCGCAGCGCGTTTTAGCGCTCCAGTTTTTCTGAAGCTGTCCATAAAGAATGATGCGTCATCATATGTTATTCCTATTCCGGCAAATACGACTGCAAAATTCTCACCGTTCTTAACACGCGCCTGCCGTGCTATCTGCGCCGCAAGCTCATTGTGCGCAAGGCCTGAAGATGAAAATATCGGCAGCTTCTGGCCGCGTATTAGCGTTATAAGCCCGTCTATTGCTGATATTCCTGTCTCTATGAAATCCTTTGGCCTATCCCTTGCCGCAGGGTTTATCGGCTCCCCGTTGATGTCGCGCTTCTCTCCTGTTGCTATGCTCGCTTTGATGTCTCTTGGCCTGCCCTGACCGTCGAATATTCTGCCGAGCATGTCATCT
>JAJZLZ010000029.1 GCA_021850375.1 Microcaldota archaeon | reverse complement strand
ACTCCGCAGACCGCGCAGCTAATCGAGGCGGCATATAACATCAGCATAACTACCCTAAGCATATCTAAAGGGATTAACCTAATACCTGCAGGTCATATGCTCGGTTCATCGCAGCTCTTAGTAAATGATGCAGTATCTAATGAGCAAATAGTGTATACTGGAGACTTCCAGATGTCAAAGTCTAAGGCAAATGGCATAATAGAAGTGCCAAAGGTCGATACAGTCATATTAGACTCTACTTTCTGCACCCCCGACATATTATTTGGCCCAAAAGAGGACACATATAGAGAAATTGTTGAATGGGCGAAATTTAGCTCGCAAAAAGGCCCTGTTATTTTCAGCGCGTATAAGATGGGCAAGGCGCAGGAGATCATTTATGCGCTAAACGAAGCAAACATAACCCCGATAGTCAGCAAAAAGATAGCAAAGATCTACCTGGTATATATAAAAAACATCATCCCACTTAACTACTACTGCCCATCGCTAGGGGACGGAGTGGACGAACTTAAATCTAATTTTATAGGTATAACAGAACAACGAGAGCTTCCAATGCTAAAAAAAGTGATCTCATCAATGAATAATTGCACTGTGCATACCGCACATGTGAGCGGATTTGCAAAGATATTCAACTACAACTGCGATGCTCAATTTACACTAAGTGACCATGCGGATTTCGCACAAAGTATAAGCTATATTAAGCAATCCGGCGCTAAAAAAGTGTATACTTATGGGAAAAATAGCGGCGAGTTTGCACGAAACCTTTGCTTATATGGTATAGATGCTAAACCACTGCCAGACTCGCACATCGAATTCGCGTTAAATATTAAATAAATATACAAGGTGCAATGGAATGACAACAAAATCCAAAAAGCAGACAAATGTGCAAGACAAATCGATAATAGTAACGTGCATGGACAGAAGGATAACCGGCGTGCTATCAGAGGATATCAGCAAGCACCCCGAGTTAAAGGATATTTTTGGTGACAACCCTATACTTGTGCGCAATGCAGGAGGAAGTATAGAGAGCGCGAAAGGCACGATTAAAGACTTATTAGACACAGGCGAGTTTGCAACCCTTGGAGTTGTTGTTCATACCGATTGCGGAGCGATGGGAGTAGTATATAGTGTATGCAAAGGAGAAAGGGCGAGCGAGCAAAGTGAGATAGATGCACTTGAGATTGCCGATTTCAAAAAATTTAACTTCAATGCAGTTTCAGAGCTGTGCAGGCTAAATGAAGAGCTGCAGAGATCTAAGGCAGAGAGCATCTTTGGGGCCGACAAAAAAATAGCAGTTAGAGCTGCACTGCTAGATGTTAACAAGCTGAATGTACCTAAGGGAGATGGTACAAAATACCTTGTTATAACAACACCCGGATCCCCATCCAAGTACAGCAAGATCTTAAAGGGAGCAGAGGAAAGATGGTTTAGCTACATCATACAGGCAAATGACATTGAGGAGATGCTGCCAAGCATACGCATCGCAGTAAAGGACATTGGCGTTCAGGGTATACGGCTAATAGCAACTACTGCGGAGGAGAGCCATAAGCTTAACAAGTGGGCAGACAAAATAAGGCAGTCTAAAATAGCAAATGGACTGCCGATAGTAACAGTCTTAAGGAGCGGAACCAAGGCAGCTTAATAGAGCTGCACCTATTTTTGCTTCTTTGCCAATTTCTTTATTATCTCCGATGCGGCTTCAAAAACCGCATCGTTCATGCGCTCATAATCCAATATGCCAACTTGTCCTGTAATTGTTATCCAAAACTCCCCCATTGTAGAAACATTTGGCATGCGTATTTCTATGTTCTGCAGCTTTGAGAAGTCCTCTGAAGATAAACGGTTGGCAAGAGCCTCTTTGAGCTTAATAATATCTGATTGCATTGGAACTTCAAATCTGAGCCGGAGCTGATTTACATCAGATCTGCTGTAGTTGCGTATAAACGACTGGCTTATGGTGCTATTTGGCATAAAAATAATGCTCATATCGTCCTTTAGTATCTTGGTATACATTACACCTATTGACTTTACCGTACCGACTATCTCAAATAGCATCGTACTATGAGGATAGCTAGGAGGAGACACTGAATAGTAGTATGGATGTATGCCGATTTTATCACCGGTCTTAAACGGCTGGGCGTATAATATAGAGATTCCGGAGAAAAAGTTTCCAAGCGTAGTCTGGGCTGCAAGGCCTACAACAATACCAACAAATCCTGCACCAACCAAAAGCCCCGTTATATTTATCCCAAGTGTGTTAAGCACAACAAATAGTAGCAGGGAATACCCTAATAGCATGACAACACGTATGAATTCCTTTGCTATGTCGTCTGATTTTTTGACGTGCCCCAAAATCTCAACAATAATTGAGAGCAAAACAAGCGCGCTAACTCCAATTCCGATCTGGAAGATGGAATTGAAAACCGCAGTGCTTAATTGCATAAGAGATGGCATATAGCTGTGCACGAGGTAGAATGCGATGCATATTGCAACTACGAATATTTGAGCATAGAACGCCGCACCTTTTGAAATTAACATAAAATCACTATCTTAATGTATAGCAATAAATTTATAAGTGCCATACAAATATAAATCATGGGCCTTCAAAACAAACTTGGTGAGCGCGGCATTGAGATGGGGGAGGAATTTGTCAATGCAATAAATCTAATGGAAAATAGCTCCAAGAACCTGTTTATAACTGGAAGGGCAGGTACGGGCAAGTCCACGCTTCTAAGTTATTTTAGGAGTATTACAAAAAAGAACGTGGTAGTTTTGGCTCCTACAGGGGTGGCTGCGCTGAATGTCAAGGGCCAGACGATACATTCATTCTTCAAATTCCGCCCGGACATTACAGTAGAGGGCGTAAGGCGCATTGGAGGCTACTTATCAAGGCAGTATAAAAAAATAGACACGATAATAATCGACGAAATCTCAATGGTACGCGCGGACCTACTAGATTGTATTGATAGGTTTATGCGTATAAACGGAAACGACCCGACATCGCCTTTTGGCGCGGTCCAGATGATATTCATAGGGGATTTATACCAGCTTCCGCCGGTAGTTTCGAGCGGCGAAATGGAGGCATTTAAGAAAAGCTATGCAAGCCCGTATTTCTTTGACAGCTATGCATTTAATACAATCAATATGGAGTTAATAGAATTAAATACTAATTATAGGCAAAAGGACAGAGAGTTCATAGACATACTAAACGCGATACGCAGCAATACACTAAGTGATGAGCAATTACGTTTATTGAACAGCAGGGTAAGGCCAAACTTTGATAAAAATTCAATGGCCATAACAGTCACTACGACCAACAGGCAGGCGGATGAGATAAACAGACTGCATCTTAGCAATATACCAGAAACGCTATACACATACAAAGGGGCAATAGCAGGAGATTTTGACAAAAACATACTGCCTGCCGATGAGCGCCTTGAGTTAAAGAACGGCGCCCAGATCATGATGGTGAACAACAACCAGGACGGCCTTTGGGTGAATGGGAGTATAGGGCGCATAAAGAGCATAAACCACACAGACGGCGAAAATGACAGCGTAGACGTATTATTGGCAAACGGAAACGAAATCAATGTAACGCCGCATACCTGGGAGCTATTCAAGTTTGGATTTGACGCAGAGAAGGGCAAGATGGAATCAAAAAAGGTCGGCAGCTTTAGGCAGTACCCAATAATGCTGGCATGGGCAGTCACAATTCACAAAAGCCAGGGCAAGACTTTTGACGAGATAATAATAGACATCGGGCATGGAACATTTGCCCACGGGCAATTATACGTAGCAATGAGCAGGTGCAAAACGCTTGAGGGAATAATACTAAGGCAGCCAATAGAGCGAAGGCACATACTTTTAGATCAAAGGATAATACAGTTCATGAATAGCTACAAGAGCAGGATTATGCAGGCAAAATAGCCTGCCACAGCATATCATGACGGGGTTATGTATACGCAGGGAACCTGAGGGGATGATGGACAAGAGGACTGCGCTGATACGTTTATTAGATATGAGCCTTCAGAAGATGCGCTTCCCATTGCGCCGCTCACATTTACAGGTGAATATGCCACAACATCGCTTGGACCCGCATTTGTATTGACAA
>JAJZLZ010000031.1:2594-4144 GCA_021850375.1 Microcaldota archaeon | reverse complement strand
AATAGCTTTCTTCTCAATGTTCATACCTGGCATACTTCTAGCATTTGCATTGCTTAAAAACACAAAGCTTGGGTTTTTCGAGATATCCGTAATAGGGTTCATATTTGGGCTCATAGCGCCGGCAACAATGACATGGCTTGAAGCATATCTCATGAACTACATACACTTCTTCTCGTATTCGCTTGCCCTATTTGAAATAAACGCGCTTATACTCGCAATAATCGGTGCAGCGCTATGCTATATGCAGGGAGCATTCTCCGATTTTTCACTATTTGCAAATAAAATATTAAGTTCCATATCTTCACCAATATCCTCAATATCAAAGGATATGGAGCCTGCGCGCTCCAAGCTTTCGCAGCATCCGCGCGGGGCTGACATAATAAATAGGCACAAGGAAGAGGAGCGCTCCCTTATTGCAAAGCAGGAAGAGGAGATGCACTCCGCATCCCACCTAAAAACAGAAGAAAGAGAGGACATTTTAGCATCCCATAGAAATGCTATTTCATCTCTTCTAAAATCCCATAAAAAAGAGGAGCAGACTCTGCTAGAGGAGATTGAAGGCAGAAAATACACAGAGAAGAGGACCAACTATCTTGTGTGGTCAGTTCTTTTGATATTAATGCTAGTCACCTTTTATACGAGGATAATGAGCATGCCGACGGCGCCGAACTTCTTCGAATTCGACCCGTACTTTGACATGATAGATGCCCACTACATACTAACCTATGGCCATCAGCTGCTATTAGACCCTTCAGCATGGCCCGTGATCGCCGCCGGGACCAACCATAGAATAGAGCCGATAGTGCCGTATCTAGAGGCGTATTGGTATAGCCTTGCAAATGTTCTGAAATTCCACTATTCCATGTTCAACACCAGCCTTATGAGCTACATCGGCGGAATATATCCGCCCATAACCGCTGCGCTTTTGGTGTTTGTAATATTCATGCTTCTATACCATGAATATGACGCAAAGATCGGCCTTATAGGTGCGGGCTTCACGGCCATGATGCCTACGTTGATATCGACGTTTATAGCAGGAGAGCAGCTAGTCGAGCCATGGGGTATAATGACGCTATTTTTCTTCTTCGCAGCATACATGCTTGCAATAAGGAACATGAAAGACAAACGACTCGCAGTTCTTGCGGGCCTTGCTTTCGTTTCAACTTTTCTGGGCGCTCACTACTACACGGTGACTACCGGCGTAATGGCGGTATATATTGTCGTGCAGGGAATAATCGAGGTTCTGCGCGGCGAGGACTTAATGGACTTCTACAAAATGAATGTGATAATGATAGTCATAATAGGCATATTCCTCGCGGTGTTTTTGCCGTACAAATCAACACTGCAGGCTAGAATACCAAATCTTTTGGGAATGCCAATGACGATATCCGCCCCGATTGCGGCGTTGATATTTGTCGCAATAATAGACTATCTGCCAAAGATTGCAAAGAGCCAGCGCATAATATCTAAAAATACTCTGCTAGAGCGGGCCGCAATAATTGCCGTGATAATAATTATAGGCTTAATATTTGTGATATTTACCCCGCTTG
>JAJZLZ010000031.1:0-2584 GCA_021850375.1 Microcaldota archaeon | reverse complement strand
TAGAAAGTATATCAATTTAAGCGCAAGATTCACCACGCCGTCAATTCCCCTATTTATGACGGTCCAGGAGTTTATACCAACAGGGCTGTCATATAACTTCGGGGCAAACGGCTTTGGTACAATTGGTGCATCTATAGCAGGCCAGCCAGTGCTTGTTTGGATCGTTTGCGCATTGGGCCTTGCGATGGTGCTCAGCGCCATAATATATAGAAAGAGCAGGACCGGAATACTATACATATCAATCGTAGGTCCGCTGATGTTTGCGGGATTCTCAGAAGTCAAATATCTGCCACACTTTGGTGTTGCTTACATAATGTTAATTGGCATAATAATAGGAGAGCTTGCATATCTCATAGAAGCAGAATTCAGCATATCAAAGCTGAAGAGCTCAAAAGTACTGAGCCCTTCGGTGTATACCAACCACAGGCTGGCAATGGCGCTTTTGATATCTGCAGCGATGTTCTTCATGTTCGGCATACTCTCCCCCCTTGCGCTGATCGCCTATATTGTATATGGATACATAAAGAGGGGCAAATATGACAACGGCTATACAATACTAATCGCATTTGCCATATTCATGATAATAATAGCATTTATATGGCATACATTCATATTCGGAGAGAACCTTTCGATAATAGATGCGTTCAAGGCTGCGGCGCTCTACTCATCAAGCCCGTCTTCTGCATGCACGACAATGTCAAACAACAACAACGGGATAGGGGTTAACCTATTTTGCAATACAATTCCACAGTACTGGCTCAATGCGATGAGCTGGATAAATGCCAACGTCGGTCCTACAGAGGCTAGGGTCCTTGCATGGTGGGACTATGGAGACTGGATAAATTGGTTTGGCAACAGCAATGCTGTTCTGCGCGGAGACAATGCGGTAGCAACAGAGGATTATGCGGTTGCGGCGCAGTATGTGCTCGGCAACAGCTCAAAGTACAACGCAACGCCTAGCTCGCTTCTTAAATATATGAATGCAAATCAGTCAAAATACGTGCTGTTTGATCAGGATCTGATATCAAAGTGGGGCGCGCTTGACTTCTTAGCATGCATAAATGTGAATGGCACGTCATTGCAATACGCAGTGCAGCAGGGATCAGCGCAGTCGCCTAAGGTACCATATGCGCTAGGCACTTCGCAGTGCGAGCTTTCTCATGATCCCCAGTATGCTTTGGTGCCGCTTGCGGCGCTGGTTCCTACAAACAGCTCGAATCAGCAGCTAAGCGACTATTGCTCTATCTCAAACGCAAAGACAACCTATATCAGCACTTATCTTGTAACCGGCCAGAGCCTGTCCAATTCAACGGTGTGCGTAGATGCCCAGCCAAACAAGAACGGCGTGCTGTCAATATATAATTCATCTGGAACAAAGCTCAATGCGGTATTGCAGACAAGCGAGTATCTTGGCGTGCAGGACATCGGCACAACGCCTTATGTCGAGTTCATGATGATATATCTTCCAAACGCAAACGGCGTTGTAGCAAACGCGCCAACGTTGTATTACACTTCAAACTACTACCGTGCGTTCTTCCTAGGAAATATGCCGGGGTTCAAGCAGGTATATCCAAATAATGCTTCAGTTGGCACAAACTTTGTAAACTTTACCGATCCGATAAGGATATATGAAGTCATCAACTACACCGGAACATACCCGCAGGTCCCTAAAGAGCCATCGTGGATAACGACAAACGACATAATGCCATAACATTTGCTATTGGTTGGTGTATTGCGTAATTGATTTAAGCATGACGCACAAATTATAGTTGTAAAAATGGGCTTGTAGCTCAGCCTGGTCAGAGCGCTGGTCTTATAAGCCAGATGTCGAGAGTTCAAATCTCTCCAGGCCCATACATTCAATGATTTAATGGACGATCGCCTATCTATATTTTTAAAATCAAATAACCTAGCAATTGCCCTTGATGTAGACCAGGTAATTGCCGCCGCATTTGAGCAAATAATAATTGATCAGAATGCCAAAAACAGAACAAAACACACAATCATGGAGTTAAAGGAGTATCCTACTTCCGGCCGGCCATTATTTTCAGATTGGACTGAGAATATGGAGAATGCATATGATCGGATATGGAATGAAAACTGGCGCGAGATAAAGAGCATTGCAGATCCGATTTTGCTAAATGATTTATGCGCCAAATTAAAGGTTGACTTGGTCTCAAGCAGAGGAGATAGAGCCGCATTGCCATTAAATTTATGGCTAAATTTAAACTATCCAAAACTCAATGTCAAGAAAGTAATAATACCAAAGCATGCTGATAAAACAGAGTTGCCATATAAACTCTTTATAGATGACGCGCCGCGCCTTGCACAGAGGGTTTGCGAGCTGGGAGATAGAATGCTTCTATTAATTGACGCCCCGTACAATAAAAATATCGAGGAATCAAAGAATATAATACGCTTTAACAATGTCAATTATGCCATGAAAGCGCTTATTTTATCAATAGATAAAATAAATAAACATTATAACGCCTAATAAATATGCTGTATAAAATATATACTTTAGTGTTAATATAAAAATGATACGATGAAGTCACAGAGCGCAATGGAATATCTAATGACATAT
>JAJZLZ010000005.1 GCA_021850375.1 Microcaldota archaeon | reverse complement strand
AACGAGCATACAGAGAACCCTTGCATGCATAGTTGAAAACTATGCAAATGAGGATGGCACAATAGATATTCCAAAAGTTCTTGTGCCATACATGGGCAAGTCAAAAATAATCGGCGAATAAAATGGCGCAGCACGAATATGAGATAAAAAAGGAGCTAAAGCGCCTATCGTCTGTAAGGGGGCAGGGCACGGAGCTGATAAGCCTGTATATACCTCCGGACTCGCAGATATCCGATGCAGTCGGCAAATTAAAAGAGGAATATGGGCAGGCAGGAAATATCAAATCAAAGTCCACAAGGCTAAATGTGCAAGCTGCGATAGATAAAATAATACAGTATCTTAGGCTGTATAAAAAGCCCCCGAAAAACGGGCTTGCCATATTTTCCGGCAATATATCAAGCATCCAGGCAAATCCTAGGGTTGAGATGTTTTCAATAGAGCCACTCGCCCCTATTAATATAAACATGTATCGATGTGATTCAACATTTGTATTAGAGCCGCTTGAGACCATGCTCGAGTCCAAGGAGATATATATACTGCTTGTTATGGACGGCAAAGACGCGACCATAGGAATGCTAAAAGGCACGTATTTTGAATTTGTGACAAGGGTCCACTCCTTTGCTCATGCAAAAGTTAGAAAGGGAGGACAATCGGCCGCAAGGTATGAGCGCATGATAGAGGAGAGCATAGATTACTATTTCAAATCCGTCGGCAATGCGCTTAGCGAGCTGTATTTGAAATACGGCAGGAAGGTGAGCGGCCTTATAATTGGCGGCCCAGGCCCAATAAAAGAGAGCTTCATTAAGGCAAAGACAATGAACTACCAGATAAAGGTTCTGGGAGTATTTGACACCGGATACACCGACGAGCATATGGGCGTAAACGAGCTTTTGTCCAAATCAAAGGAACTGCTTGCGCAGCAGGCAGTAACCAAGGAGAGGCAGGTGATGGAGAGGTTCTTACAAGAAGTCGCAAACAACGGGCTTGCGGTTTTTGGCTATTTGAACGTAAAGGCCGCGCTGGATTTAGACAATGTCGCAAGGCTTATAATTAGCGAGGACGCGGAGCTGAGCGAGGTAGTCTATGAGTGCAACAACTGCAAGCAGAAAATCACTTCAATTGAAGAGGGCAACTCTAGAAAGCAGAGGCATGAATGCGCAGGCAACCTCACGATAATCTCCGAAAAGGACGTTATAGAGCCGCTAATCGAAGCAGCTGACAGCAAAAACATAGAGATATCCTTCATCTCAGCCGAAAGCCAGTACGGCAAGGAGCTGATATTGGGCTTCCACGGGATAGCAGCAATGCTAAGGTACAAAAGATGATCTTTGTTACAATATTGTTGCAGTAGCAATTAATTTGGTATTAATTTTTCAATATTTTATAAGAGAGATTATGGGTATTTTGCTTTTGATAACCTTCCTTGCGCCGAGCCCTTCCAATTCCACAAGATAGGCAAGCGCCGCAATGCTTGCGCCCAGATTTTCAATCAGATTACACGCGGCGATTGTTGTTCCGCCGGATGCAAGCAGATCGTCTACTATCACCACAGAATCGTTTGTCTTAAGTGCATCCTTGTGGATCTCTATTGCCGCATGCCCATACTCTAAGGAGTATTCTATTGATATCGTATCATAGGGCAGCTTTCCCTTCTTTCTTATCGGCACAAAGCCAGTTTTCATCTTCTGCGCAAGTGCTGCGCCAATTATAAATCCCCTTGCTTTTATCCCAACAATATAGTCGACTTTCGCTCGTGCAACCATATCTATTTGCCAAGCCATCTCCTCTATGCATAATTCAAATAGCGCTGCGTTTGCTAAAAGAGGAGTTATGTCCTTGAATGCTACGCCGTCTTTTGGAAAATTTTTGACTTCGCGTATGTGCGCTTCTATTTGCTTTTTGTCAAAAGGCAAAGGGCATCATCCAAGCTCTGATGCTATGCCGCACTCGCGCAGAAAGTTGTAGTCCCCGCTAGTATATAGCGTTGTGCCGGATATTGTGGTCTTATTTGTGGCGCTGTAGTTTATAAATATGCTAGGCTGATTATTTATGCTAGATAAGCATTTTGATGCGCTCATGTTTATCGTTCCATTTGACTTGCCCAGAGCGCCGTTTGGAGCAACGCATAGCGTGTTATTTATTACATAGAAATCTATAGTGCTTGAATTCCTATGCTCGTTCTTGTTTGCGACTATCGACTCTATTAGGGAGGTTGCACATCCAAGAGTATATTGGTATGTGCTTTGGTTCATGTCATTTACGTATATTGCGACCCTTGGAGCAGAATAAAAGCTGCGCTGGAAACTAGCAAAGGTAGTGGCGTTTTTGGGCGCATTGCTTGATAGCAAATATACTGATATTAAAAGCGCTGCTACAAAAACTATGATTATTGTCACCGCCATTCTTATGCTATTTTGGAGCGTAGATTTTTCCTTCAAGTTTTGTGCTGCGATATTCTTCTTTCCATCAGATTTTTTAGTTTTGTCCTTCTTTGTCGCCATTTAATTTACCCCTCTTTTGATATAAGCGCAGAGGCTATGCATGATTGTGTAGATGCGGACGGGCCATTAACATACAAGTTATACCCATACATTCCGCTATACTCTATCCCCTGGCCTTGGGCGCTGAGCACCACCACAGGAATGCCTTTGCTTAGCGCTGCGTCATAGCAATCAACGCCAAGGCCTGAGACTGCGCCATTCTCAACGCATGATCCGTTGGTTATGCTTATCACATTTACTGCCTTGCCCTGAGATTTTAATATAGATGAGATTTCCGATGCGCATGCGGCAATAGAGCTATTGCCATACGCTAAAGTGCCATTCAATGCGATATATGCGCTATTTGACGACTTCAATGTGCTCATGAAATACGCAAACGGCAGATGCGAATTCGCGACTGCTGCGTAGCTCATCGCGGTGTATGCATCAACTATCGCAATTATAATTAATATTGCAAACAGTGCGCGCCATGCGTGCACCACATGCCCGTGTCTGTGTATCTTGTTGCGCTTTGATAGGCGGTGATATGTGAAGTAGTATATCACAAAAATTATAAGCAAATCAATTATTAGAGTTATTATAAATGCATAAATTGGCGCCGAATTTGTTTTTGAATAGATAGATGCGTTGGACCCTGCAAGCAATGATGTTATTATCGGGCCCTCGAGCCATTTCTCGAAGCTTGCCATTGTAAATATCGGATGGTATAGCGCGAGAGCTATCTCATCGGTTCTGAGGGTTGGCACCACCTGGTTTAGCGTTGTCTGATTGAAGTTGCCAGAGCCAAGCTGCGTATCTATCGTAAATATCTGATAGGAGATCATAGACAATTTGACCGGGTCTATTTTGTAGTTCAGCTGATCTGATATTGAAGCCAGCGTCGCATTGCTCGCTGCGGAGCTATCTTGCATGTAGATAGTATTTGCAATCTCGTAGCTCTTTGTGGTGTTTGCCACTAGTGCGTAAAATAGCGTGTTTGCGGATGTGATGCTCTGATTTATTCCGCCTGACATTATCGACTTGTACCCCACCTCAAGCTTATTGAGCTCAACTGTGAGATTCGAATCGCTCACGTTCTTTAGTAGGCCCATCGCCGCGCGCACGGTTTTATTGTACGTCGGATACGTGGAATTTATAAACAGGTAGTACGCGGTTTGGTTCTTCTTTGTTATTGCGGATGTTATATAAGAGCTTGCAGAGAGCGCCGCTGATGCCCCGTTTGCCTCTATCTGCGCGCTTGACGGTATTTGCGATGCGAGTTTATTTTGGGTTGAGGATATCTTATTTAAGAGGGTGGAATTGAAACTGATTGCGCCGCAATATCCGGTTGCAACGCAATACCATGGCTGCTGCGTCGGTATTGCCGCACCAGAGCACTTGCCAAAGTTTGTGCTCTGCGGAGGCGGAAATAGAGGGTTTTGTGGCAATTTTGAGGACCACAACGTTATATTTGATAATTCTGAATCCATTATTTTTATGTTTGCAGAAGGGTTGCTAGAGAGGTTTAATGCGGCGTTTTCATAGGAGTTTATGCTATTATTTAGCTGGCTGTAGTCTATCGAAAAGTTAACAAGCCCAAGTCCGAATGGGCTATCAGGCCCGCCCACATCATTGAGCACCTTGTGGCATACGGGAACTGTGGAGCACGCA
>JAJZLZ010000027.1 GCA_021850375.1 Microcaldota archaeon | reverse complement strand
GAAGACTGCATAATAATTTTTTCCTTCTCTCTTTATTGTGAGTGTCTTTATTGCGCCTTCTATCTTCCTATGCAAATCTATTGGCATTGTTCCTATCCTTGAGACTCTTAGTCTGCCCTTCCTTATTGAGAAGGAACCATTGTCCTGAGGATATGTTATTGACTTTAAGCCTTTCTTTTATATAGCGTAGCATACAAAAATATCTTTTATTGGATGCTAGAGTATACAAATATGCTAAAAATATGGCATATTATGTAAAACTCGTTATTAAACCGAAAAAAAGACCTTCTCAATGTTGCCTGTAAGTAATCTGACGGGGGTGAGATTTGAACTCACGGTCTCTAGATTTCTCTTCATAGCAAATGCTCGTTACTCATAATGCTTAGCACATGAGTCTAGCGCTCTACCAGACTGAGCTACCCCGCCTATGATACATGCCTCAAGGCCTGTTATGTATTATTGTTTGCCACATAAGATATTTATATATGGCTGGGGGCAAGATGAATGTGCAGTTGCTTTTAATCTAAAATAATTTCTTTATGCGGTCAAATCCGTATGAGACTATAACGGTGCTTCCGGTTATTGTTATTATCGCAGGGATCGGATTTAGCGTCAAAATAGAGGTCGCAATACCGCTGGCAACAAGAACTTTTGAGAGCGGCGCATCTAGTATCTCAACAACCCTGTTTTTTATGTCAGATGGCATCTTGGTCCTAGAATCGATGTCTGCTATGCAGATTCCCGACTTGAATATGCGAACGTGCTTATCCTCCTCGCTTGCAAGTATGCATATGATGTTGTCATACCTGCTGGTGCCTACGGCAAAGGCATGCCTTTTTCCGTGTCCCATAAATGTGCTGTGCTTATTTAGCGTAACGCCAAATTCCTTCATATTCCCGTGCATGTCAAGTATAGTGGCGCCATCAAGCGCGGCAAGGTGCCTTATGACTGGCTTGTCAATTTCGTTTAGAACGTTAAGCGGCTTTCCGCGCTCCGCAGAGAGCATTGGAAATACCTTTGTGTAATATTTATCCCTTGAGACTTTTTGGTTCAAATCTATTACGAACGTGCTACCATAGTCCACATTATTAATTGACATGTCTATGCACGCCATTATTACGCGCCGATGTATTGCGGCGCCCGACTCTGCAAGCTCCGCCCTCTCTCCGAAATATTGTGCAAACAAATTATCTATTCGGTCGTTCATCCCAATTCCCTCTTATGTGCCATAATAGCACGCTGCGGTCGTCACAATTCGATGGATGCTTACATATTTAAAGAGTTGCAAAAAACATGTTTAGTGGAACGATTGAAATTCTAATTTAACATAGGGATTTATTAGATTGAGCTACAACAAATACAATAACAAAAGCTGCATTTCATGAATAGAATAAATGATTATTTACTAGAGATACCGCCAGAGGAGAGCGGAGCTGAGGTTCCAATAAAAATATATGCGAATGAAAAGATAGCCCAGACGATGGGAAGAGACAGGACATTCAAGCAGGCGATTAACGCCGCAAAATTGCCGAAAATAGTAAAGCACATGCTGATAATGCCAGATGGCCATGAAGGATATGGATTTCCGGTCGGGGGCGTTGCGGCGTTCAGCGCAAATGACGGTATAATATCTCCTGGCGTTGTGGGATATGACATAAACTGCGGAGTTCGGCTCATAAAGACAAACCTCTCATTTGACGAGGTTAAGCCTAAGATAGGGGCGCTGATGGATGTGCTCTTTAAAAAGGTGCCAAGCGGCGTGGGCAGCAGAATAAATTTAGGCCTAAGCAAATCCGATTTAGACAGGGTATGTGAGGAGGGAGTTAGATACATTATAGACAAGGGATTTGGAGTAGAAGAGGATATTGAGAGAATCGAAGAACATGGGCATTTGGAAGGCGCCGACGTTTCTAAGATCAGCGAGTTTGCAAGAAAAAGGGGAACTCATGAACTTGGGACTTTGGGCGCGGGGAACCATTTCCTTGAAGTGCAGAGGACGGATAAGATATTTAGCCCGAAGATCGCAAAGGCATTTGGCATGGAGGAAGGTAATGTCACTATTATGATACACAGTGGATCTAGGGGCTTTGGGCATCAGGTATGCAGCGACTACCTTAGGAGCTTTGCAGAATACCAGCAGAAAAATAACATTGTACCTCCTGATAGGGAGCTTGTATATGCATATGTAGACTCTAAAATAGCACAGGATTACCTTGCGTCGATGAAGGCAGCGGTTAATTTTGCATTTGCAAACAGGCAGATAATGACAAATTCAGTAAGGCTGGCATTCGAAGAAGTGTTTGAGCAAAAATGGGATTCCATGGGTATGGATCTACTATATGATGTCGCGCACAATATAGCTAAAATGGAGGAACATGATGTTGATGGCAAGCGCATGAAGCTTTATGTACACAGGAAGGGAGCCACAAGGGCATTTGGGCCAAACAGCGCGGACATACCAAGCATATACAAGCACGCAGGCCAGCCGGTTATAATACCTGGCAGTATGGGAAGCTCAAGCTACGTGCTTGCCGGCAGATCTGAGGCGATGTTTGAGACGTTTGGCTCATCGTGCCATGGCTCTGGAAGGCTAATGTCTAGGCATCAGGCAATTTTGGATATTCCGGCGTCTCGCACCCTTGGAGATATGAAGGATAAAGACATAGAGTTAAGGGTACGGGATAAAAAACTCATAAGCGAAGAGGCTGAATGGGCATATAAGGATGTAAATAGTGTTGTTGAGACTATTGAGGGCGCTTGCATATCAAACATTGTGGCAAGGCTAATACCAATGGGCGTAGCGAAAGGATGATGGGCTGAGTTCGTGGCAAAAATAGAGGATTTTTCGCAATTTGACATAAGAGTTGGAAAAATAATTGATGTCTCTGAACTTGAAGGCGCCAGAAAGCCGATATATATTCTGCGCATTGATTTTGGCAAAATGGGCTTGAAAAGCATTGCGGCCGGAATAAAAGGCTCGTATTCAAAAGAGGAGCTTATAGGTAAATTTATTGCCGCTATAATAAATTTGGAGCCAAAAAACATTGCGGGATTTGTGTCTGAAGGCATGATACTTGCTGCAGAAGATGACGACAAACACCTCTCAATTTTGACGCTGGATAAGAGTGTTTTGGAGGGCGCACAGGTGCACTGATCGCTTTTGGCAAATCAATATCTTTAGTGCCTTGAAAAGCTATATATTGATTGCCATATATACTCTAATTGATTCGAAGGGGTTTAATGCCTGAAAATAAATCAACTAGCAAAAAGATTTCAACAGGAATAAAAGGCATGGACAATGCGCTAATGGGCGGCATTCCCGAGGGAAACCAGCTACTTTTAGCGGGCGGCCCCGGAGTTGGAAAGACGCTCACCAGCTTTGAAATACTATATCATGCAGCAAAAGCCAACATACCCTGCTCAATGGTCATGTTTGAAGAGCAGCAGGATAGCGCTCTGCGCAACATAAAGAGCACCTTTTCGGAGATGGATGGAATAGACGGACTAATTAGCACCAAAATGCTTCAAATAGAAGGAGAGGAGTCAGCTTCTAAGATATTTGGAAACACAAACGCAGAAAATTACACGTTTGGAGACTTTGTTTCAGACATTGAGGACATAATAAAGTTAAACAAGTCACGCATACTTGTCATCGACTCCATATCATTTATAAAATTCATGGTGCACAACCATGGTGCTTACCGCCGCTCTCTTATATCAATGCTCGCAAACATGCGCCGCATGGGCGTAACGTCAATAATGACATCGGAAATGCAGACCTATGATCGCTCCGCCCTTAGATACACCCAGGATTTCTTCTTATTCGATGGCATAATAACGATGTACCAGCTCGGCGAGGAGCACGAGCGGCTTTTGGCGATGGAGATAATAAAGATGCGCGGTGCAAACCACAGCAGGGCACTAATACCTTATGACATAACGCCATCGGGAATTAAGATGTCTGACATCTAATTTAACAACGTGAGCGGGAAATCCCACACTCTTTAGAGGTGGGATGAAAGCGAACCGCAGAAAAGTGTATAAATATAAATAATGGTATAAATATATGGAACTGAAAAGAGCATATAAATTCAGAATCTATCCTGATACCAAACGGCAGGCAGAGATAAACGAAAGACTAATCCTTGCACAACAATTATACAACAAGATTCTTGAAAAATCAA
>JAJZLZ010000033.1:611-24866 GCA_021850375.1 Microcaldota archaeon | reverse complement strand
TTTGGCCTTCTCGGAGTCCAATTTTGCCGCGTCTAAGACCTGCTTTATTATCTCCTCAAGCCTGTGCGACTCTGATATTATTGTTGAGATGTATGTCAATTGATCGGAGTTGAGCGAACCGAAATCCCCGTTGTATAGCAGTTTGGAGAACCCTATAATGTTTGTTAGGGGGGTCTTTAGCTCATGTGATATGTTGTATATGAACTGGGATTTAAGCTCTCCAGTAGACTCAAGCCGCGATATCCGGGATTTTTGCATCTCTATTAACTCGCCGTACTCCTTTAGTTTTCTCTTCGTATCGAGCTCCTTTGCGACTATTAAATATTCCGTAGCGTCCGGGCGCTTGAATATCCTAATCGAATTTGTTGCTTCAATCTGCCTGCCGTCTTTTGATATAAGCATAGTGTATGAATTGTCGACCTTTCCTCCGTTGCGCACATAGCTTAAGTCACGATCGAGTATGCTCGGGTCCGCATAGATGTGGCGTATCTCCTTTCCTATGACCTCGCTGCGCTTATATCCTAATGGCGCTTCGATGGAGTGGTTTGCATCCTTTATATATCCCGATTCGTCGACCTTGAATGCGATATCCGTTGAGCCATCAACAAAGTCGTTGAGCGCCTCGCTCATGCTGGATATATACTGCTCCTGGTTTGCGTCGTAGAAGAGCATCACATACTCCTGGGCCATGCATGCTATGCCATATCTCATATATGATAATGTGCCCTTGCTCGTAGCAAGGCTTATTATTCCAAAGAATCGCCCACCCACTGCAAGCTTGCCTATCATCTCCTTGAATTTGCCCCTATCCCTATCTGATATCAGATCAAGTATGTTCTTTCCTATAAGAAGCGATGATTCGTAGCCGATTAGTCTGCTAATGCTTGCGGTAGTCTCCTTGACCTTAAAGTCCTTCCCTATTATGATCTCACCGCCGCCATAATTATCATCCATGATCCTAAGAATCGTAGAGAGCCTGTCGGAATGGGTTGACTCGAACATAAAGACATAATAAAGCCCCTCTCCTATGCGCTCGGCCACAATATCAAAAGATCTATTTTTTATGTGCGCCTTTATGGCTCCGTGCTTTGAAAGCGCATCCATGCCTGATATATCATTTAGGTAGTTTAATATGTTGGAATTGAGTGACATCAGATTTGACGCCTCATTATTCATCCTGACTATCTCTCCGTCGCTTTTTACCACAAGCTGCGGCACGTGCATGCGAAATGCGGCGTCAAAATACAGCGCAAGGCGCGTGCTCTTTTGCTCTGCGTTTTTTATATTTTCGGATATGCAAAAGATGTAGTATATGTTGAGCAGCATGCGCACCATATCTTCGCTAAAAAAATTCTCCTTTTTAGACTTGAATTCAGCAAGGCATATGAGCCTTCCGGAATTTATTATTGGGATTATCGCGCAGCTCTTATAGCCTTCGCCCCAGTAGCTTATTAGCTCCGGGAATGAGGAATACTCGCTTAATTGGTTGTCTATGTAGATTCTCTTGGTGTTTGATACAAAGTCTGCAAAATGGCCAACGCCCTTTGAAGCGTCAGGCCATATAATCCTTGCGCTATCTACGCCAAGCTTTTGCGATATTCCTGCGTTAAGCTTTTCAATATCGCTTAGGCTTATTGCTCCCTTTGCCATCTCTTGAATGAGATTATCTACAATTAAATCAAAATGCTCCATGCAAACGTCGTATTATCTTGATATACACTATTTGCAGAGAGCTTATTTAAATATTTATTGAGCCGTTCTATGCGGGTGGAATCATGGATGGGTATAGGGTCTTGATGGATAGGGCAAGAAAGAACTTGGAGCTGGCAAAGAGATACAGGAAGGAGAAGAACTTCGAGGTCGCGATATTGCTATACAGCAAGGCGCTCGAGTCGACTCTGCGCGCTATGTATAAGAGAAGCAAGTGCAAATATGCGCCAAAGTCTGCCTCGTTGCAGTATATCGCAAATGCGACAGAGCTGCCTAAGGAGGTTGAGGATTATATAATTTCCGTAACCGAGCCAAAGGTCGGGCGCAATGGGGATGCTTTTGATGTTTTAGATATGAACGTCACAAAAAGCAGCATGTCGCTCTACATGGATGGGCTTGCAAAATACATGCTAGATTATGCGGCTTCGAATAGGAATTAAATAGCACTTTGCCACCTTTGCCACGCTAAGAATATAGAACTTTACGGCACAATAGTATGCAGTGTGCGGAGTTTTTATGGCAAAGGTCAAATCTTTATCTGATGGCATATGCCTAATCGATGGAAAGCTCTCGACTGTAAATATGGTGCGCGGAAATAAGGTTTACGGCGAGGCCCTAGTTGAGGATGGAAATGTAGAATATAGGCAGTGGAATCCTTATAGAAGCAAGCTCGCCGCCGCTATTTTGAACGGGCTTAAGACAATTGAGATAAAGCCCAAAAACCATGTTTTATACCTCGGCGCTGCTACAGGAACTACACCAAGCCATGTGAGCGACATAGTAGGGGAGAGCGGCGAGGTATACTGCGTTGAGATCTCAGAGCGCAACATGCGCGAGCTACTAAAGCTCTGCGAGCGCCGTTCTAACATGGTTCCGATACTTGCAGATGCCCAAAAGTGCGCCTATATTAGTGATGTAGGCATCAATGATGTCATATACCAGGACATATCCTCGAAAAACCAGGCTCAGATACTGCTAAACAACACCTCTGCCCTAAAGAGCGGGGGCTATGCATATTTTATAATAAAATCGCAAAGCATAGACGTATCAAAAGACCCAAAGGAGGTATTTGAAGAGGAGCTTTCAATGATAAAGGAAAAATACGAGATAGTAGAGAAAATAGACATAGAGCCCTATGATAGCGCGCATCTCTTTGTGGTTCTAAAAAAGAAATGACTATCTAATGCAGCCTCGCACTATTTAATCTTTTTTATCGTTTATCTAATGTGTTCGCATGCGCACGGAAGCTCTATTGAAAATAATATCTGGCATAAAATCAAGATATCTGCCATCACAATGCATATACTGCGCAGAAGAGACGCTATGCGGCTCTGAAATCTCAATATGTTCTAGTTGCGAATGTATAATCCATTCCGGCTCATCCACATCGATATCCGGCAGCATAGCGGCGCAGCTGCAAATTATAAAATCATCAATAGCCGCGGGAAACTACGAGGCGGCGGGATTGGCATACGATGAAATAATAAAAGAAAAGCCCTTGGCACAGTATTTGTATGCAAAGGGTGTCATGCTAATTGATTATTCAAATGCTATAGTTCGCGAAATAAGATATAATTTGGAAGGCTTAATGGACCAGAACGCAAAAATGCGGGATGAGAGCTTCAAAATCGATGCCGAAGCAAAAAAACTATTTGCAAAAGCCATTTACATGCTGCAATCTGGCGACATAGCAACAAAGGATGTCGAGTCGCAGTACATTCTGTTTTTGTGTTATCTAAGGATGGGCAAGATCCGCGGCGCGCATGATGTGCTATCTACTATTAGCATGGGCGAAAATGTAATGATATCCGAATATGCAAGCCTTCTATACTCTCAGGCTATAATGGATTACAAGGAGTCTGAAAAGCGCAGCGAGGCCATGTTCGCGCTCAGCGGCTTTCCTGTGAATCTGCTCTACTACAAGGCGTTTTGCGAATTTAAAAAAGGTGAGATTAAAGACGCAATAAAAATAGCGGATGCGTTAAAGGACATATTTGAGGGGCATAAGATAAAAAAGCTTCAAGATGAGATAGCGGCACTAAACTAAAGACGCTACAGCGATATCAATCTTATGGGATCTGTGCTGTCAATACAGTATAGCCCGATGCCTTTGATGTTTATAACCTCTCCTTTGGCTAATTTGGCTGCATCCTCTGATATTATCGCCCGGTGTTTAACAATGCTCTTATTGTTGAATTCATCTTTGTTCATGAGATTACCTATCTCCCACATCTCGCATTCTATTCCTTCTCCAATCCAGTCTATGGTTGCGGCGCCCACTGGCGCAGCGCCTTCTACGCTTGCATCTATCTGCCTATTTGAGATGCCATTAATTTTAATCGGCAGCGATCTTTTAAGCACAGCGATGCTTTTTGTCGAGAGTTTTAAGCTTTGTATCTCATTTAAGTCAACCCATAGCGCAGCATGATTGTTTGCGTCAAATACTATCCCATTGGCGATGTTAGATTGCGATGCTCCTGTTAGGTTTAGAATTATTGGATTTTTTATCGCAGAAATACTTTGAGCAGTTTTAATTAGCAACCTTTTGTTTATAGAAAGAAGAGCATCTATGCTTGTTGTGCTCTCCGATTTTCCCATGCCTGATCTCAAGGAGAATTCTTTTATCGCCTCTGAAATTATGCCGCGCCTTTTCAATGCGCGTATGGTGACCAGCCTGGGATCATCCCACCCAGATATTTTGCCCTGCGCAATCATTTCCCTTATTATTCTCTTTGAAGTAATGTTGTTTTCTATGTCAAGCTCTGCGAAGCTGGTTATTCTAGGCCTTTTAAGGCTTAGCATGTCAAGCACCGCAAAGTATAGGGGATCGCGCATCTCGTATTCCTTGCCTCGTATAACATCGCTGATATTGTTCATAGAGTCTATTATCGGGGTGCCAAAGTCGTATGTGGGCCAAACAACATATTTGTCCTTTTGCCTATAATGCGGAGTGGTCTTTATTCTAAAAAGCGTGGGATCACGCATCATAGTGTTAACAGAACTTATGTCCGAATTTAACCTCACCACCGCTTCTCCCGCCCCAAATTTGTTTTCGAGCATCTGCTCCCACATTTCTATATTAGAATCTGCATTCTGCGCCTTATGCTCGCATCCTATGCCCTGAAGCCTTAAGCTCTTTATCTTCTCTTGATCGCATGTGCAGACATATGCATGGTTATTTGCAATTGCGGTTTGCGCGTACTTATATAAAATTGGTATGCTATCGCTCCCGAAGTACTCTCTGTCAAATTTTATCCCAAGCCACAATAAATCTTCACGGAAGGCGTCAACGTACTCCTGGCGCTCTATATCTGGATTTGTGTCGTCAAAATAGAGCATCAGTTTGCCGCTATATTGCTCTTTGAGCACGCTCTCTATATATACCGCCTTTGCATGCCCTATATGCATATAGCCGCCGGGCTCTGGTGGGAAGCGCGTTATGAACTCGCCTTTTGTTGCGCCTTTTATTGAAAAATTATGCTCGGCGCTGCGCTTGGCGCGCTCCGCGTCTGAGGATTTAAATTCATCAGCAAATTGCCCCGCCTCAAGTGCAATCTGCTCTTTATTCAACAAGTTTACCCTTTCAACCTCCTTTTTTATCATGCCGACAAGGGCCGCCATATCTAATTTGAGTTGCGGCTCTGCGGTTATAACCTTGCCCAATACCGATTCTAAGCGTGCGCTACCGTATTCATAGGCGTTTTTTATCGCAAATTTATGTATGATCTTATTTGTTTTGTCCTGCTCCATCTAATCATCAAATCGCTATCCTTGAGATATGCGCAGCTGGTTATTGTATAATGAGCCATTTGTGTATACAACCGCGCTTATGCTTATATTGATGCTCGAATTTAAAGATAGTATATTTGAGGTATAAATGCCGTATTCGCTATTTGGAAGAGCTATCTTCGCCGCCTGGGTGTTGTAGTAGAGCTCTACGCTATTTGGTATGCTCAAGTACTCCTCTCCATACACGCTCGCGTTATATATGGAATTATTTGATATTATCTTGCTGAAGTTGTAGAGGTTCATTTTAGAGAGTATTATCGCGTATTTTCCGCTCCCCAAATAATCATAGCTGCCTATTAAATTATTTGATTCTAGCTCGCCAAGCGTAGCGTTAATGTAATTTATTGTGTTGCTCTGCTTATCTGTATTTATTGTCATATTAAGGCTGCTGCTGTAGTTTACAACCCTGCCAATTGCACTGCCATATACGACTATTGTTGATCCGCTGCGAATTGTTGTAGTAGCTGTGCTGCTGCCCGCGATGTTGTTGTTTCCAAAAGAGGCATATGAGCTGACAAACATAACTGCCACTATGAGCGTACCCAAAGTAATTATTATCCTGTTTCGTTTTTGTGCATCCATATGAACACCAGATACAAAAGGTATTATATTGTTATATTATAAAACTATTCTTGTTTTAATTGCAAACAGGTAATGTCATGGCTTTTAAAGATGGAGACTTTTTGGAAGTTGAGTATACGCTATGGAGCGATGCAGACGCTAGAGTTTTAGAGTCGACTAATGAGAAGGTCGCAAAAGAGGCAAATATATACTCAGACAAGGTAAAATACGAGCCAATACTAGTCATATTAGGTTCTGGCGCCGTCGTAAAGGGCATGGAGAGCGCATTGATGGGGATGGATCTAAATACCCCAAAGAAATTCTCCCTAAAACCAGCCGATGCCTTTGGAGAACGAAACGCGGATCTTGTTCGCGTGATGCCCCTATCAGAATTTAAAAAGCATGATATCAACCCATATCCGGGCATGAGGCTGAAGATGGATAATATGACAATAACGGTAAAGAGTATAAATTCGGGCCGCGTTGTGGTTGACGCAAATCATCCATATGCGGGCATGGCAATAACCTATGAACTTAAAGTCGTAAAGAACATAACATCTGAAGATGAGAAGATAAAAATCCTTGGAAAGACATATGGTGCAGAGCCCAGCGAAGTTAAGATATCTGGCTCTCAGGTGCAGATGGTGTACAAAGATTCTGTGCAAAAGAATGCGGACTACTTTGTGGGAAAGGCGAACGCGATAGCCTCGGCTTTTACATATATAAATAGCATAGACAGCGTTAAAGTTATAGAGGAGTACTCAAAGCCAAAAGAGCACAAGCACGAGGAAGAGCAATAGAAGTGCAATGGGCAGTAGCCCATGCTTATATTGACAATTTATTTCAGTCATTTATGCTTATAGCATATGTGCTGTTCATTTTAACATTGAGCATATGTGCTGCAGAGGATTTTTCGGCATTTAAGACTATAACATAACCACTCCATTTGCCTGTTAAATCCTTCTCGCCGCATATTGGGCACTTGTCCCCATGGCTTATTATTATTTTGCAGTTTCTGCACGCTTTCTCTTCCATCAAATCATCTATTGCTTTTTCCTCTGGTTCTGCGCCCTGTTCTTTGCTTTAATTGAATCGTCAATCCATTCCTGCTTGCCCAATCCTTCGGGCTTCATAGTCAGTGCGATCTTAGAATCCTTTACAGAGCTCTTCATGCTCACTGTTGATATTTTAGCATAAATCATATCTCCTTTCTTTAGGCTCTTACCGCTCTTCTTTGATACAAATGCCGGAGTCTTGCGGTCAAAAGATAGGAAATCATTGGTTATCTGGGATACGTGCACAAGCCCCTCTATTGGCCCTATTCGCACAAATGCGCCAAATTCAACCAGCTCTGTTACCTCTCCAGCCACTACCTCATCCACATGCGGAAGATATGACAGCACGTCAAACTCCACGTTGTGGTGTGTTGATGGGTCTCCGGAGTATATGATGCCGTCGCTTATGTTTCTAACGTTAAATATGGCGACGATTACGCCCATATTGTGGTCTATTCTGCCTTCATACTTTTTCTTTATGATTTCTGATGCTACATCGTCAAGTTCCTTGTCGAAGTATTCGGGCATTATCTTGAATGTGTCTTTTATGGAATTGATATAATACATTTGTTCACCAAAAATTTTTCAGAGTGCCATCCTTTGACAGCTTAAGCACAACAGTCGAGCGCGCAAGTTTCCTTGCGAGCTGCGTATCGTTTGTCACGACAGCAACATCGCCTTTTGATGCACGCTTGAATATCCATTTGTCCGGATAAATCTCAGAATCTTCGACCTCTACATGTTTAGCCGAAATCTCCATCAAGCCTGCCCTGGCGCTCGCGCCTTTTGCACCGCTGTTCTTTGATATTATGCTCAGCTCATTTATTATACCTTTCGAAACCATCGGCATGTACTTTACATCCAATTTTGATAGGGATTCGAATACGCTGTGCCTGTTGGCAAAGCCAAAGAGTATAGAGCTTGTATCAACTATTATGCGATTCAAGTAAATGCTACCTTCGTATATTCAGGCGTTTTGCGAGGAAATTGCGCAGCACAATTGCGTTGTTGTGCTTCAGGTCTTTGGAAGCATACATCAGCGTGGTTTTCTGAGAGCTTAAGACAATATCCATGACCCTCTCTAGCGCCGGGTTTGCGCGTAGCTCTTTAATATATTTTCTCTTGAAATCCACCCATTTCTTGGGATTGTGCGAGTACCACTTCCTCAGTTCGTTAGTTGGCGCGATGTCCTTTATCCATATGTCGACGTTAGGATTGTGCTTGCGCACGCCCCTTGGCCATAAGCGGTCTACAAGTATTGCGGTGCCGTCCCTGACGTCATAGTCGTCATAAACCCTTTTAATGCAGATCTCGATCCCCATATAATGAGACTTGAATAGCAATGTCTATAATATTTTCTGTGCTATAATGCATAGATTGTAACATTGGAAGTATAATGTTTATATCGAAAGTATTAAAAAGCGTTAATAATATATAAATAGAAGTTGACTAAGTATCAAGGTGTATGGATGAGCATTTTTGAAAAGATTGGGAAGAAAATGGGAATGCCTACAAAGAGCATGGATGTTGAGGAATATATGAACGTCGCAGAAATGGACGACGTCGATGTCATGCACGAGCCGGCAGACCATTATATAAAGCCCGTGGCGCTACAGCAGCAGACAGATGTCGAGCTCATAAAGAAAGAGCTGTCCTCTGCGAACATAATACTCATGAACATATCCGAGATGGCTAAAAGGCCTAATACTCTAAAGGGCGTAATAGATGAGCTAAGGGTCTATGTTGATCGCATGGGCGGCGACATAGCAAGAATAGACGAGGATAAGGTTCTTATAACTCCTTCGAAGATAAAGATAATAAAGACAAAGAAGTCGCAAAAGCCTCGCTAAACCTATTGGCGCATCATTTATTGCATCTTTGATAAAATTAGCGCATACGGGGCAATTAAGATGTCCCCCTGCGCTAAATCACAGATGTTTTCTATTTTTCTTTTTTGAAAACGCTACGAGCAGAGCATTAGCCTCCTCATCTGAAATCATTGACCTATCCACAACCCGTCTAAACGCAGCAAGAACGGCACGCTTGTCCCTTATGTGGTCTTGGCCTTTTATGTGGTTTTTAAATAGATCTATCAGCATTGCGCGTTTTTTGTAATCTGCGTCGAATGAGCGCGTGAGAATTCTTGATTTGGTGTTATAACTATCTGCTGTAATCTCGTATAGCAGAACAGCAAGCGCATGGGATATATTCATCACCGGGTATTTGTCGTTTGCGGCTATGAAAACAATCGTGTCACATAGGCGTATCTCCTCTTTTGTAAGGCCACTATCATCTCTGCCTATTACTATGGATACGTCTTTGCCTATTAGTTTTTTATTATCCCTCAGCTCAAAGAGGCTTAGCATTGAGTGGAATCCTGCGTCGGACTTTTGCCAAAGCCCTGTGGTCGCAAGGATTGTGCCTAAAAAGGCATCATCTATATGTTCTACGATTGTTGCATTCTCTAATATCTCATGTGCGTGTTTTGAGTATTTTATTGCAGTTTTGCCATCTACTTTGCACCTAGGAGATGCTATGTATAAATCATAGACCCCAAAATTCTTCATAACCCTTGCGATATAGCCCAAATTAATCTGGTATTTAGGGCTTGCAAGTATAACTCTGATTTTGCCCATAACTCGCGCCTTATATCAAAGCGGTACTATGCCGCTGTGTATCAATAGGAGGGCGGTAGTGGAGTTTACAAGTATGTGTGGCAAAATTGTGGCGTATAGCGAGCGCTGCTTTTTGAAGGCGTATCCCGCTATAAGTCCAAACCACAGTGCCATAAAGAGCTCTATATACGACATATATCCCCCATGCAGCACCGCAAATATGAGCGCGCTTATTACTATGCCGATTCTAGGTACCAAAAAACCCCTAAACATTATCTCCTCGCAGAACGGTGCGATAATGGCAGCGAAGACCACCATGAACAGGGGCATTGAACCTATGACGGTTTCAACATTAGAGTTTATTTGAATTTTAGACGCGCTTGCATATGCCCCTATTGCGATTATAATGACAATGTATAGTGCAAATATCCCAAGCCCGATGAGTAACGCCTTTGAAGAGAAATTACTCTTTGATAGGCCCAAATTCTCAATGATGCTTCTAATGGACATGCCCTTGCTGGACATGTAGGAGAAGACTGAGAAGGGCAAAAGCAGCTCAAATAATAGCGTTAGCGCTATGTTTGCATTATTTATATTTACCGCACCTGCAGCGGTTAGCATTATATAGAGTATAAACATTGCCAAAAGAAATGATGTAAATAAGTAGATTGATGATTTATACAAGTTCGGATGGTCGTTTGCATTCTTTTTTTTGGATGATGCAATGTTATTTGGCATCATAATCATGTTGTAGTTTCCTTGTTCTCCTTCTCATTGTGTTTGAATTCGGTATAACTGCATTTACCGCAGCTAAGCCTGTCTTTGTGGTTTGCCATTTTAGCATGGCATCTTGGACACAATTTGCCTTCAACATAGGGTTTGAAAACCTTTTTTGCCTCTTTTTTATCTGCCATATAATCACTTCTTGCCTTTTGCAGCCTTAGTCTCCTTCACAACCTTTTCAACTATCTTATGCCTCTCAAGCAGATATCTGTTCTCGTTGTTTAAAAGCATATCCTTGCTTTCATACACGTGCGCAACTCCGGTGCACTTTCTTGATCCAAAGTGCTGCTTTATGCTAACTATTATGGTCGCCTCAGGGTTTAAATTTATGCTCTTGCATAATTCGACCTTCAGCTCATCGCGTTTCAACGCCGCTTCCCCTAATACTATAAAATGCACCTCCTTTCTGTGAAGCAGTGCGTTTTCATTAGTTTGTGTTATTTTAACTTCCATATCAGCCACCAATCTTCGATAGAGCGCGCCTACCCATCGCCTCCATAATCTCAACTTCGATGCCCGCAGAGAGCTTGCCTGCAAACTCTTCGGCTATCGGTATTTCATATACTTCGAATGTTTCAGAGTCCATTATCTGGGCGCTATTTCCGCTAACAGATACGACCTGAGCCTTTTTCTTCTTTATTACAGGTACCTCGACATCCGCATCGCCGGGCTTTAGAAGTGTCTTCTTTTGGCCGTCAAATATGCCAATGCCTGTGACGCGCATCTTGGCCGAACCGTGTTTGCCCGGCGCTGAGACGTCTATTGCCACGACTTTGCATGCAACGCCTTCTATTAGCACAAACCGTCCAACTTTCACATCTTTCATTGAAGCAAATTGAATTTCCTCCTCTACCATTGTAACTACCTATCGTATTTATAAAACAGAATACACAGTCTATTTAACCTCTAATTATATAAGCCTTATCCACGCTGTTTGTGCAATTGTGCCGCGATGCTGTTTATATTTTATTAAGATAGAAGGTCTGATATAATGTCCGAGTCTGCAATGGAGCTAGGGGCTGCTATTTGAATCTCCTCCTTTCGCAAAGAGGCATTCATGATCTTTGGCTTAACTCCCGCTATTATGGACATTACCTGTATCTGATCCCTCATATTGTCATCGAGCCTTGATCCAAATATGACATTGGCATCATCCGCCATGCCCTCTGTTACTCCTTTTCCTATCCTTGTGGCCTCCTCTATTGTAAGCCCGCCTCCGCCGCTCACGTGGACCAGCGCATGGCGTGCTCCTTCTATGTTGACATCAAGCAGAGGGTGTGCTATTGTTGATTTTATCGCCTTCTCAACCTTATCAGGACCAGATCCGTTGCCTACATTTATAACGGCCGTTCCTCCATTGCCTAAAACTGCTCTTACGTCTGCGAAATCTAGATTTATGAGGCTTGGCATCATTATTGTGTCAGATATGCCCTTTACTGCATTGCACGCTATGCTGTCTATTAGCTCAAATGCCTTATCCATTGGCAAATTCGGTGCGTATTTTAAAATCTTATCGTTTTCTATGACTATTGTAGTATCTGCGCTCTTTGTCAATTCTGCAATCCCCCAATCCGCCTTGTTCTTCCTGCTCCTCTCAAGGCTGAATGGATATGTTACGAATGCGACCGTAAGGGCTCCCTCCTCTTTTGCAATATCTGCAATGATCTTTGCCGAGCCTCCTCCTGTTCCTCCTCCCATACCTGCGCTTATAAATACCATATTATATCCGGATATCGCTGCGCGTATATCATCTTTGCTAGCATCTGCCGCCTTTGCGCCGATCTCCGGGTATCCTCCAGCTCCCATGCCCTTTGTTATGCTTCTGCCGATTAAGAGCTTTTTGTGAGCCTTAACTATGCTTAAGTGATTAACATCGGTGTTAACCGCGATCGTAGTCGCGCTTTTTATCCCGGTGGAATATATCCTGCTTACAAGGTTGCTTCCTGCGCCCCCTGCTCCAACAATCGCTATCTTAGGTACAAATTCGTCCCAGTTCTCCGGCATAAAAACACCTGCTATAATATGAAAGGAAAAGAATAAAAAGAAAGAGGTAGGATTAACCTACCATCTCAAGACCGTCATATGATGTCTGCTTCCTCTCTTCGAGCCTGCTCGCAATGCTTGCGCCCTTAACGCCAGTAACTATTGCGACTATCTCTATCTGGTCCTCAAAACCAGGTACAAGCCGTGCTCCCCATTTTAGGCTGCATGTCGGCGACATCTTTTCGGAGATTATCTCTCCCGCCCTTATTGCATCACCTATTGTCATTGAAGCGCCGCCGGATATGTGTATCAGTGCGCCTGATGCTCCTTCGAAGTCAACATCCAAGAGCTTGTTCTTCAGCACGGCCTCTGCAGCTGCATCAACCTTGTTTGTGCCCTTGCCGCTTCCGACTGCAATGAATCCGACATCTCCGCCACCCATTATGCTCCTGACGTCTGCGAAATCTATGTTTATCAGGCTAGGCTGCGTTATTGTCCATACAAGCCCTCCAATCGCCTTTGCAAGAACCGCATCTGCAAGTGCAAACGCATCGTTCATTGGCAGGTTTGGAACTAGCTTTACCAGCCTGTTGTTGTCTAGTATTATGACACTGTCCGCGTGCTTTCTGAGCTTTTGTATCGATTCCTCTGCCTTTACCTTTCTTACGCGCTCAAGGTCGAATGGATATGTTACCATTGCAACTACAATTGCGCCCTGCTCCTTTGCTATCTGCGCAGCTACGACAATTGATCCCGATCCTGTTCCGCCTCCCATTCCTCCGCATAGGAATACTAGGTGTGCTCCTGAGAATGCCTGCTCTAGAAGATTCCTGTCAACCTCTGCCGCCTTAGCGCCAATTGTTGGATCTCCTCCCGCACCTAAACCCTTTGTTATGCTTCTGCCGATTAATATCTTCTTTATTCGGTCGTCGATTATCTTGAAATGCTGAGCATCAGTGTTAACAGCTACGAACTCGGTGCCCTTTACGCCTACATTCACAAGTCTGTTTACTATGTTGCATCCCGCGCCTCCAAAACCTGCAGTCACTATCTTTATTTGTGTGGAGCTGAACTGCTCCTCAGATTCCCTTTGATTTCCCTGTCCGAAGACATCACTTACCATGTCGTTCATCTAGATCGCCTAACACTGTTAAACTGCTAAGCTTTAAAAACCTTTTGCATAGTCGTTAATACAGGCATACACTGACGACATACATGCTGCATATACATAAATAAAAAAATATATACTAAAGTAAATACTAAATAAATGCCCGAAAATTAGAATTTAAATCAAAAAAACAACGTGCCGTAATCGCCAAAATTGCAATTAGAATTATCATATCTACTACTGTAGCCTAGATGATGGCGATGCGTTGTATGTGCCAAGCACTTTACCGGATTGGCTCATCAATACGTATGCAGAATGGTTTGCCATATTAGAGGTGTATTCCACAAGCCATATATTGGAATAGTTAGCCCCCAAATGCGTGTAGTTTGACTGGAGGTTCTGGAAGAAGCGCGCATATACGTTTGTGTTATTGTATCCGTAATTATTGACGAATGATTTTATTATGCTATAGTTGCTGTCATAAGAGTTCACAATCGCAAGTTCTGGGGAGCTTATAACATACGACGGTGCTCCAGATGCGTAGTTCAAAAGTTCGCATTTTGTAGTGTAGATGTTTTCCGTAGATGGAGATAAGCCCGTTGCCGGATAGTCAAAATCCTCAATTAATAGGGTCGGGCATGGGCGCGTAGCGTTATATACTACGCTTACAACGATATTCCAGCTGTTTTTTTGTATTGTAGAGTTGGAAAGGCTGACTAGTGTTATAGTCGCGTTGGGATTTTTGGACTGCAAGTCACTTATTACAAGACTAACCGCATCATTTGATGTTAGCTGATGCTGGGTGCTCTTCTGCAATAAAATGAAAGCTCCTGCTGCAATTAATATAAGTATCACAGCAATAAGGGCAGATTTTACTATAAGATCCATAATATCATAACTCAGCAAAGATTATTAATATTTTGATTCGGTCTGTTCTGATATGTAGAGCATTATCGCCTTTTCCAGATGGAGTTTGTTCTGCGCCTGGGCCCATACAACACTGTGTTTGCCGTCTATAATTTCATCTGTTATCTCCTCTCCCCTATGCGCCGGCAACGGATGCATGACTATTGCATCCTGCTTTGCACTAGATAGAGCCTTTGCGTTAATCTGATAAGGTGCAAATTTTCTTCTGCGAATTGCCGCGTCGGCTTCATCGCCCATGCTAACAAATGTATCTGTATAGATGACATCCGCCTCTGTTAAACCCTCCTCTATGTCGTTGTAGACATATGCATCCCCATAGGTACATGCAAGCCCGTAGGAATGTTCATCGGGCCTAGAGCCCGCGGGCCCGATCAGCGCAATCTCTGCGCCCATCTTGCTCGCGCCTATCATCAGAGAATTAAAAGTGTTTTGCGATATATCTCCTACTAGTGCTATTCGCAAACCCTTCAAATCTCCCTTCGTTTTGATTATTGTATATATATCGGCAAGCGCCTGGGTCGGATGCTCTTTTGAAGTCAGCGCGTTTATGACCGGTACGCTCGCGCTCGCAGCAAACTCTTCCAATGCGTCATGTTGTAGTGTCCTAACAGCAATGAAGTCGCAGTACTGGCTTAGCATTCTAGAAGTGTCGGATAGCGATTCCCCGCGTGAAAGCTGCGATGTTTTGTTGTCTATATATATCGCATGCCCTCCTAATTGTGCAATCGCAACCTCAAAAGATACTCTGGTGCGGGTTGAAGGTTCGGTAAAGAGAAGTGCTATTGTCGAATGCTCTTTTAACATTAACTTTTCTCTGCCGCTTATCAGTCCATCAGCTATCTTAAATATCCTCTTTATATCTTGCTTGTCAAGGTCATCTATGCCAAGCAGGTTCATATCAATTACCAAATATTGAGCCAAACCCTTCATTTGCCTTCTCTTTCTCTTCGTTTAAGAGCTTTATAAATTTGGACTCATCATCTGCCGGTGCGCGCTTTATATTTGGGAATTTCTCCGCAAAAAATTTCTCCATTTCCAATATGAATGCATCCGGTGCGCTGACATATAAATAATAAATATCCGGATTCAGACCGACGCTTCGCCCGTCTCTTAAGCTGTACTCCTGCCTTACGAATATGAGATTTGAGAATTTATCCTCTGCAAGTTTTGCCATCGCCGCCTTGACTTTTTCGTCGTACGCCTTCTCCTCTTCCGGTGTCATCTTAGCCTTTGCGCTGGGTATTAGGGAAGTATCTGTATACGGGTCGTAGTCAAGCCGCTTTTTTAATTTATCAACATCCTCATGCGCGCAGCAGTAGACTCTTTCGGTCAAAGACACCAACCTAGACTAAACGGGCGTTTATTGTGCCCTCTCTGCCCGGCCTATTTGTAACAACAGCCTTGCCGGCATCTGTCATTATTATTGATCCTTTTGTTATTATGTTTTGCCTTGCAAAGTTTCTATTGTCTGGGGATTCCAAAACGCTGCTTATTTTCGCTTTTTTGTAGCCTTCCTTCATCTTAAGATTTGCAAATCCCGCATGTTTCATGCGTATAGCCCTCAGACCTCCTCTGCGTCTAATTTCTACAGACACGTTAGCTTCGGATAGCTTAGTTGCCGAAAAATAGTTTCCTACCTCACTGCGGCGCTTGTCCCTGAACTTTATCTTCTTCTTGCCATTGCCTGCGCTCTTAGTCTCCGGCTTTCTGTGTACTTGTATTCCGAACTGGCTCATAAATACCACTAAACATTGTACTAGAGTAATATTCAAACATACTCATTAATATTGTTTTTGCAACACTATCCTTGCATGTATTGTCTACCATTTCTAAGAACTCTTTTAAAATATCGCGCCTTTTTGGCATATCAAATTGGTCGTTGTCCTGTGATTTGCCGCTGCCTGAAAATTTGGGATTCTTATAAAGTGCATCCAATATCTCGTTGGACTCTTTAATACGCATTCCAGCGTAGCTTTTAAACTCCTTGTTAGTGCACGAGCGAACGCCCATTGAATATAATTCATTTTCAAGCATGGCATCGTCATATAATACCTTAATGACTGAAGCACTTGCATTTCCATTTCCTGCAAGGCATAGCCTTACAAAGTAATGCTTATCCGATGCCAACATAAATTGGGCCATAGCGCTTGTTAGGTTGCTACTTGCCGCAAGTTCTGCGCGTGTGTTCGTATCAAAATCTCCTGCCAGTTTTATCTGTACGTCGCGCAGCAGCCTTTCCTCTTTGCGTATTAAAGACATTACGTCAAAGGAGTTTACGCCATAATCGCGGTTTGCCACCCTGCGCTGCATTTTTTCGTCGACTAAGGCCAAATTTGGCCCGATGCTTTTATTGGCATTTACTAAACTGAATCTAGATCCTGCTCCTATTTTATCATTATTATCTAAAGGTATGGAACTATCTGATGTGCTATGGTGCCTGTTACCATTACGGGTTACAGTTGTCGTCTCCAACCAACCATCTACATAATAAAGTAGCAAGCAAATATATTTAAAACTTTCCTACATGCTTACCACAGCTATGCATGCTTTAGTAGAAGGATACAAAACAAAGCCTAAATTTAAACAGGTGCAGGCACAAGCCCTCCTGTATACGTACCCTCCATTTGTACAACTGATTCTACGCTATCGGAAGCTAAATTAACTACATATATACTTCTAGTATTGCCAAGCCCTACGAGCAGCTTTCTGCCATTTGGCGTTATAGCAATATCTCCATAGTAGCTGCAATCAGAGCACGATATTGGTATTATTGAATTACTTGCAGTGTTTGTATTCGTATTTATTGAGTAGATTCCAAGCATTCCATTATACACCCCAAGTACGTAGAGAACCTTGCTAGTTGGTGATAGTATTACTGCATCTATTCCAGGATTTCCATATAGTGGTATAGTGCTTACAACATTATCCGTGCTTGTGTTTATAACAACAATATGGTTTTGTCCTTCATACGGTAGTGCATAGGCATATCCATTCTGCCCGAATTCGACGTTATAAAAAGCATTATCCCCAGAATTTGTGTTTGGTATATAAACAGTATTATATGTCTGGGTGTTCATTACAAAAACGCCCCCAGAGTTAAGGCAGGAGAAATACACGTATCTGCCGTCGGGTGAAATCGTGGAGTTAGCAGGAGCGTAACATCCTGGAACATTCGCCACAATTTCTAAGCTGTCTTTATTCACCGCATATATGTTCGAATCCGCTGCAAAATAAATGTTCTTTGCATCATTTGTAATTACGTAAGGTGATGATGAAGATTGGGTAAGCAGCAGGGTATTTTCAACCACCTGGTAATTATTGGTGTCTATTTTGTTCAAATAAATACATCCATCTCCTCCGCATGGACTAGACAAATAAGAGAAGACGTAAGTATACTCTCCGCTATTTGAAAATCCACTATCTCCCCCAACATTGTAACCCTGTAGGTTTAGTGTTGCTAAGCTGTAGCCCGAAGTACTGCTAATACAAAATGGCTCACCGAAATAGGTTTGAAATAATTTAGATCCGTCTGGAGATATATAATAATAACCTCTGCATCCTGGTATGCTGCCACTTTTGTATGTGTCTGTTTGCTCAGAGAACGGGTACATGTAAGAAATTCCTGTTGTATAATATATTTGTGCGACTGCGACATGGGCTTTTATCGAAGCAACTTCCTCTTCGACATTTGTTACTTGAGGGGTGTTATATTTCACCCACAAAGTCCCAATGAACTGCGTGCCAGAGGCGCCTGATGTTGTCGGACATGGAAACATCACATGCGATTGTTCGTTAGGCTGCAAATCTATAAAGTTGTCTTGGAAATAGGCCGGGGCTGCTGTGCTATTAGAGCAGCCAAAGCCTGTTATATTCATCTGACCTGATGAGAACTGCGCAAAATTAACATACAGTGCGCCGGAGGATGTAAGTATGGGGTTGCTGCAGTAAAACCCGTCCTGAGTTATGCAGCTGTTTCCAAAGGATGGGCTGCTGAATATGCCAAGGTCAAATAGCACAGCAATTACGACTGCAATGATCAGTATGGCCCAGCCGTATGTCATCAAATATTCCATTGCGCTCTGGGATTTAAGTCGCATGATATCTATAGTAGTTGCATAAGAAAGAATAAAAATGTATTTGCCATGCCTTGTTTGGGGTTTCAATAATAAAAAATACTTCTGTGATGGAAAAATCAATGTTATTAATTTTGCGCTAAACACCAAGTTCTAATTGGATATATAGATGTGCAAACACAAAGAATAAATCTGCTGGCTTCAAATATATTCTGGTTATATGGCATCTAATCATCCAAAAGGTGTAATACTTGCAGCGGGAAGGGGAACAAGGTTAAAACCCCTAACAGATGTTACAAGCAAGATATTGCTGCCCGTTTTTGATAGGCCGATGATTCTAAGCCCTCTTGAAACTCTAAGAAATATAGGAGTAAATGACATATGCATAGTAACCGGCAGGGAGTACCACTCTGACTTTGTAAATCTACTCGGCGATGGTTCATCATACGGCGTGAAATTGACCTATATTATACAAGATAAGCCATTAGGCATAGCGCACGCTCTTTTGCAGGCTGAGGATTTTTTTGGAGAGGAGAAGGTTGTGGCCATACTGGGCGATAATATGTTCAATAATTTTGTGTTGCCTGATGGTGTTTTGCAGGATAAGAACGCATATATATTTATAAAGGAAGTGGCGCATCCGGAGGGTTTTGGGGTCGCGCAGATAGGAGAGCGCGATGTTGTAGTTGGAATAGAAGAAAAACCAAAGGAGCCCAAAAGCAATTTTGTTGTAACTGGGTTTTACATATTCCCAAATGATGTTTTTGCCGCAATAAAAGATCTCAGGCCAAGCGGCAGGGGAGAGTACGAGATAACAGACGTTAACAATTATTATTTAAAGAAGGGCAATCTCAAGGCGCATAGGCTGAGTGGCTATTGGCTTGACACGGGTTCGTTCGAATCATTGCTTGGCGCATCGATAATGCGCGCATTGCACATAATGCCTGCGCTATTTGACGGCATTGACATTAAGACACTTGAGGATAAATTTTCAAAGATATAATCTAGCTAATCAAATGCTATGTTTCAACCGTTTAAAATTTAGATTAAAACTTATATTAAAATTTATATTAAATAGCGTTCTTTTTAGTCAGCATGCCGATGATATTATTTTTATTCGCCCTGGCAACATATACTGATAGAAGGTATAATCGCATATCCTATTGGAATTTGTATATAAGCTGTCACTTACCCCAGAAATAGACAGAGCTATCTGCGTCATATTATATGTATATATGTTGTTCTGGTTCCCTAAAAGTTTGAGCACATACCATTCATTATAATTGCCAAAAACATTTATCGTGTCCGAATTACCAGATAAATTCAAGTATAATGTGGCCCCGTTTTTAACAAATATAGACATTGTAGCTGAACTTTCGTTTAGCACTACGAGAGTATTTGAAGATATGGTTAGATTTTTATATAAATTTGAGTTGGTTTTGTTAATTGAAATCGAGTTTGAATATATATAGCTAGGTGCGGATTTGTGCATAAAAAAGATCAAATATATAGCAAGACCTACCAGGAATATGAGTATTATCGCAACTATTAGAATAAGCGCAGCCACAAACTTATTGCTTTTATAAATCCCTGAGCTTAAACCGGTTTTATTTTTGCCCGACATTAAATTAACTCGTTTAAAAGCGTTACCTTTTATGCAGCTGCCTCATTTTACTATGTAGTTAGATTATCATAGTAAGATTTAAATAATCTGCCCTGCAAAGTAATGGTAAGATTCCTTACCCAAAGGTGCAGTATGCATTGCGCCTGATGAGGGAAACTATACAGGTGTTTTAAATGGCAAAATCCTATGTGAAGTTCGAAGTGTCAGCCGATGTTGTATCAAAGACCTATGAAGCGTTGCAGCAAATAAAACAGTCGGGTAAGATAAGAAAGGGCGCAAATGAGGTTACCAAGAGCGTTGAGCAGGGGATAGCATCCTTTGTTGTAATAGCATCAGACGTAGAGCCCGAAGAGGTTGTCATACACATACCAAAGATCTGCGAGCAGAAGAAAATACCATATTCATATGTTCCAAGCAAGCTAGATCTTGGAAAATCAATAGGGCTCAATGTCCCATGTACAGCAATAGCGGTAGAGAACGCAGGATCCGCCGAGCATAATATAAAAGACATTATATCAAAAGTCACAGGGACAGCTTCTCCTTCGGAGAAGCCTCAGCAAAAGGTTGAGCAGAAGGCTCAGGAGCCAAAGCGTGAGAAGAAAGAGCAAAAGAAAGAACAGCCAAAGAAGGAGGCAACGCAGGATGCTGCAATGCCTGCGGCTGAGAATTAAATGTAGCGGTGTTGCATGATGGCGGATGAGCAAAAACCAGAAAAATCAAACGATTCGATAAAGCAGCAATTAAAGCAGGAGCCACAGAACAGGTTCTCTGGATTTATGGCAAGGATCGTTGATATAAACAGGTCAGTTAAGACTGGAATATCTGGTGAAATATATTCAATATCATGCGAAATACTGGAAGGAAATGACAAAGGGCGCATAATACGCAGAAACATACTAGGCCCAGTTAAGAAGGGAGACGTTATTCGCCTGCCTGACACGAGCAGAGAGGCTCGCGAGATAAGGGTAAAGTAGATTGAAACTTGAGTGGTGTTATGAAGTGCACTTACTGCGAAAATGAAATTAAAAAGGGGACCGGCACGATGTACGTGCTGAAAACCGGAGATTTGAAGTACTTCTGCTCAACTCGTTGCTACAAAAACAGCATAGTCATGAAGCGCAGATTCAATAAGAAAGAAAACAAAAAGCACAGTGCGAAATAAATCTGCGCTGCTCTATTTCTATATTTCACTACCCGTTAGTTAGTACCTGCCTATTTTGGTTCTCGCATTTTATGGATGCCTTAAAATCGTGCCTTTCAGCTATTGCCCCATCGCAATCATATATGTACGTTGTTATCTCTACAGGGTAATCGCCGCTGATTATCTGGCTGCTGCTGTATAATTTTACCTGTTTTTTAAGAACTTTTCCCTGCTTGATTATGCCTATGCGTGTTCTGCCGATGTTTAAATTCACATCATGTGCCAAAGATAGCGGCGCAGCAGCATTTATGTCGCATTCGCACCAGTATTCACCAGGCGAGTCTGTGCTTAATTGCAGCTCCATAGTGATCTCGTTCTTCTTGTTGTCTAATAACGTATTGGGATTGAATGTCTGGTCCACTTGTACTATTGCCATTTATACCGCCTACTCATTCGTAAGCATGTTTTATAAATCTTGCGTGTTGTTTGGGTATATAGTTGCACAAACAAATACGCATCTTACCATCCGCTGTGGCATAGTTATAAATGCATGAGCAAAAGACCTAATCCCATTCAAAAAGAGAATAGTAACATCTAGGCGATATTATGCAAAAAACATGCTCCTTAAATGGCCAGGCAATTGGCACATCTAATACTATGGCATATGGGCAACTTCGAGGTTTGCATCAGATTGCGTTTAAAAATATTGTTGCAGATTCTGGCGGATTTAATGTTATAAGCCTTCTGCGCACTCCTGTGCAGGCAGCGAATTCCAGTAAAATCAAAGCATCAAGCAATATTTCATGGAGCCCAGGCGGGCATGCATGGAATGCGCATAATGGCGCATTCATAACATTTATGTCAAAATCACTCGGCGCGATAATGCTGCTGCCTTATGCCGCACTCACCACGGCGGTTGTTATATGGGTTGCTGTATCTGCGTTGGGCATAGCAGATAGGATGGCTAAGCGTAAAAGAAAGGAGGAATAGTGCAATATTGCAAAATTTTAAAGAATAGGGATAAGCTATTTAATAAAGTCAGGGTAATATAAAGCGTGGATTTAATGCTAAACGAATCCTCTCTCATAGAGTCGGAGCTTAGAATACGCAGCCTTAGCATTGGAAAAGAGGTAATGGAGACGCGCCGATCAATGGTACGATGGCTGGCTCTCAGTTTAGGGGTTATAAGCCCGGGTGAAACCAGGCTCAGCGCAATAGCGGTTTTGGATGCGATGCTGCATTTCCAGTTCGGGGAAAAAGTGGATCCTATAATCCCGCAGATAATAGAATACATAAGCGCCCAGTGGGAGCCGATTAACGAGAAGACGCTGAGATACCATATGCTGCAGTTCAAAAAGATGCGCCTCATAGATGGCGATAAGGGCAAATACCATTTTATATGGCCCGACATAGGGGAGAGATACGAACCCGAAGAATGGATAAAGAATTATATACAAGTATGTGCAAATCCAGTAGTGGACAAGGCACAACTAGTGCTCAAAGCGATATTTAAAAAGTGAGATGATGGCGGAAAATTCGGCGGAGAAAAACATAGCCTCAAATGGCCCAAACAAATATTACATACTATTTGCGGTTGTAATAGTTGCTATAGTCGCAGTAGCTTATATATTAATGCATCAAACGCAGACCCAATATAACATATCGGTTTCAATGTCTGCTGAAAACCTCGGCGCTCTATACCCCTACAATACAACCTATTTTATAATAAATCTGACCAACCTCGGCTCAACACCAATTGAAGTTTTGCCGTTTGGGTTTTATGTTAACGGCGTGGAGCAGAACTACACGACATACTCGATACCCGCCCACAATAGCATACGGATAGAAAGAAATTATACTTATACAAGCAACGGCATATACACATTCAGTGCGATTGCAGATCCCGGAGAAGTGATTAAGCTTGCAAACCGCAATGATACCAAGTCGATTGTAACTGAGAACGTCAGCAAGCCAGAGATCGCCAACGTATATACCTCAATACCAAATAACAATATAGTATATACGGAGAGTTTTAGCGGAGTTGGAACAGCGATGTTCAGCTCATCTTTAGTTTCCCTAGTATACAATCTGCCTGTCGCATATGGAATGGTTGGATTTGATAGAAACGTCAATCCAACTCTAATGAGGGATTTATATGGCTACATAGCAAGCGCCAATGGGGCATATGTAAAATATGCAAACAATACAAAGGCATATTCGCTATGGCTCTCGGGCACCATCAATCCACGTCTTGTAGATTATGTGGTTTCAAGCTTTAGTTATAATGTAGTAGAAACACAATCCGGCGGTGTGGGCATAGGCTATGTTGTTTTGAATAAGACTACTAGCATATGTACATCATATGCCGCAGGTTGGACCAAGATAGTTGAGTACTACAACAGTAGCCTTCCGGGCACATGCAGCCAAATAGAATCAAACACATATGTTCCAAGCGAGAGCAATGCGCTTCTCTTAGCATTAGAAGCAAATAAGAATCTTGCGCACTATCAATCCGGGCTCATATACGTAAATTCAACTCCTCTTGGAAATATGCTGCAGTACGATGGGCATAATCTAACGCTATCAAACATGTTCCAAATATCCGGAATTGGAACATTTATAGGATCCGTAGGCCTAAATGCAAAGCCCATATCGCAAAACAGCGTCAATTCGACATGCCTTGGATTAGTATACACCACCAACAACATAGATGTCTGCTCAACTGTACTTCCGCAATCCAACGGTGCAGTAAACCTCTCATACGGGCTTGTAGATTCAAAGATGTTAACGCCGAACTACAATATCAGCATGTACTCTGTTGTGTCCTCCTCTGAATTGGTTGCGGCGCACGGCAATGCTGCAAATTTGATGGCCCGCCTAAATGTA
>JAJZLZ010000033.1:0-601 GCA_021850375.1 Microcaldota archaeon | reverse complement strand
CAAAGAGCATTGCGTGCAATTTCTACAAGTTCAATTATTCAAATGACAATTTGTATCTGAATATAACCAACCTAAACTACAGCGCAATTAAATTAAACAATGCAGGATGCAATCTTGCATCGGCATCAACATCAAAACTAAACTACACTATTGCCCTAAATCATACAAGGCAGATAATTCTGCGCTGCACAGCAGTTCCTATAGCTGGAATCAGTGCGCAGACGGAGTATAATTTAGGAATAAACTTCACGTACAACAACCACACAATGCAGGTTAATGGCACCGTAAATATAACCAATTCCGGCATAGGTTGACGTGCAATTCTAAGGCAATGATGCGATGGCCGTTATGGGTATAGAAAGCAGTGCGCATACTCTTGGCGTAGGCATAGTTGATAATGGAAAAATTTTGGCAAATGAGCGCAGGATGTATAAGATATCAAACAAGGGCATTGTGCCATCAACAGTTGCTGATTTTCATTCGGGCAATGTTTATGGCGCCATACGCGATGCAATCAAGGCATCGCATATACGCTTAGAGGACATATCCGCTATAGGATACACCAGGGGACCGGGCCTTGGAGCATGTCTTAGGATCGGCT
>JAJZLZ010000012.1:15521-25035 GCA_021850375.1 Microcaldota archaeon | reverse complement strand
TTCGTTGAACCAAGAAGCCCACACCCTTCAGGGGTGGGAGTATGTCACATTGTTAGTGAGGAAGTGTATCTGGTTTTATGTACAATAAACAAATCGTAAATGTGATAATGCCCGCCTATAACGAGGAGGCGACAATATACGATGTTGTTGTGCGTGTCTTAAAGCAAAAATCGGTTGATAGGCTGATAATAGTAAATGACGGCTCAAAAGATAAAACCTCAGAGCAGATAAGGCGCGCGATCGCAAAGGATGATAGAGCGCTTTTAATTGAGTGCAAAACAAATAATGGAAAGGGGTCTGCTGTTATCTTGGGAATAAAAGAAGTTAAGAGCGGAATAATAATAATACAGGACGCGGACAAGGAGTATTATCCTGAGGATTATCCTATGCTGCTAGAAAAATTAGATGGCAAGACTCCTGTCTTTGGATACCGCATGCGCAACGAGAGGCACAAATACGTGATGGGGGTAATCGCCGCAAAGGTGCATACAATACTATTTAATCTCTTATACAATCAGTCAATACATGACGTAAATGCCGGGTATAAGCTCTTTACTGTGGATATGATAAGTGCAAACTCACTTTCCCAAAAGGGCTTTGAGATCGACTTTGAGATAGCAACGCAGCTTGCAAAAAAAGGCTACAAAATACGTGAAGTACCAATACGCTACAGCGGAAGGACTTTTGCAGAGGGTAAAAAGATAGGCCCTAAGGATGCTATAAATATGGCGATATACCTCATATCAAGGCGCATCAGCTGAAATGTGCGCCTCAATAGATCACACCTCTACAACCACATTGCCGTTTTCAACTGCCGTTTCATATGTTTGCTCCAAATCAAGATCGAGTGCAAATTCCACAAGGCTGCCTTTTGTTATATCCCATTTTGCGCCATGCCATGGGCATGTTATAATTGAGCCTTCTAGCGTTCCTTCAGCAAGTGGGCCCTGCGCATGGTTGCATGTCGCGTTCATCGCATAAAATTTATTTTCAATGTTCGCAATGACAAGTTCTAACCCGTTTTCAATAGCAAACGCCTTCATCGTGCCTAATTGCACATCCGCTTGCTTGCATACAATAACTTTTGCCATAAAATCAAATCACAGATAATCCATAAAGCAATTTGCCAGCGAAATATTTATAAACATATGCATACATTAAATAAAAGGCGATTAGATGAGCTTTAATTTAAGTGCTGAGAAGTTTGTGATATTTACTGCAGTGCTATCTGCTATTGCAACAGTTCTGCTGCTAGGTCCAGATGTGGGGCTTGCATATGCAACCTCTTCAAATACGATTTACTTTGGCCTTGGAATACCAGGAGCAATTCCATCCGGCGTCTATACGCAGACAATAACAATAGAAAATTCATGCTAAATTTAGCTAGAACGGCCAATATTTGCTTTGCATAAATTTTACGCTGCGATAAGTTGAAATTACTAAACTTTAAATATATTCCACTCAAATTCCTCATGACTAATGAACTACTGCATATCCTGTGATGTTAATGCATTCCATAAACAACTATACGACTCTGGCATTCTCCTTTGTCATGGGCCTTTCAATATTTTTATCGATGCCTCTTGTGCTAAAGCGCAATATAAAGTCAAAGACAATTATTTTATTCAATGCAATCGCAATAGGCATACTAGTATTTTTGCTAATGGACATATATGGCGACGTTGCGGCAATATTCGGCACCTCTACTATATTTAAAAGCGGTGCCGAGGTCGTTTTCATTGCTGCATTCGCAATCTCCTTCATGTTTTTTATATTCCCAAAGGCGTCACGCGACCCTTCTGAAAACCCTAAAAGAACCTCCATTTTGGCGGCGTTTGGAATAGGGCTGCAGAATTTAACGGAAGGATTGGTATTTGGATCTGCGGGCGCAGCCGGCCTTGGATCTATTTGGCTCATATCCCTAATAGGTTTTACGCTCCAAAATGTTACGGAGGGCTTTCCGATCGCAACTCCTCTTCTTGGCAGTGCAGAGCGAATAAAAAAGCGCTTTATAACCGGGGCATTTCTAATCGGCGGGGTGCCAACGATAATAGGAACAGTTATCGGCATAATGTATTACTCACAGATGTTCATTGTATTTTTTGATTCCCTTGCCAGCGCCGCAATAGTGTATGTGGTGCTTGTATTGTTCCACATGAATCTAAAGAAGGCGATGTCAGATGATGTGAAGAGGGTAATGCTTGTAACATACTTTGGCATACTGATAGGATTTGTTATTGCATTTGCGGTAAACTACATATAAAATTCAAGCAATGCGCCAAAACATTAAAGTCAGGCTTTGCAGAGCATTTGGCAACACTTAAAGAGCTTGCCTTTCAATATATTTGTAGATTATATGATAGAGCGTACGCTTTTGCTAGTAAAGCCCGATGGGGTAAGGCGGGCATTGATTGGAACAATAATATCTAATGTAGAGAATGTCGGGCTTAAGGTAGTTGCAATAAAAATGGTATGGCCCAGCAAGGAGATAGCCGGAAAGCATTACATTGAAGATGAGAACTGGCTATTGAATGTGGGAAACAAGCAGATAGCCACATACAAGGAAAAAGGCATTAATGTAAAAAGCTCCGCAAGGGACCTTGGTGTCAAGGTAAGGATGCAGCTAATAGAATCATTTTCATCTGGACCCGTAGTTCCTATGGTTATCGAAGGCAACGAGGCGATATTTATTGTAAGAAAGCTTTTGGGCGCAACAGAGCCAAGAAAGTCCGACCCCTCAACAATACGCGGAAGATACTCAATGGATTCGTATGACATGGCAGATAAGATGCAGCGGCCGATACTAAATCTCGCCCATGCATCGGAAGATAAGAAGACAGCTGACAGAGAGATTGCGCTGTGGTTTAAAAAATCCGAAATATCAGAGTATTCAAGGGTCGACGAATCAGCGACAATATAATGCGGCTACGTGAAATACTTAAGCTCATCGCTCATCATTTCAGGGCTCCAAAGCGGATCCCACACCAAGTCAAGCTCAGCCTTTTCAACGCCCTCTATTGCCTCCACCCTGAGCTGGGCATCGGCCATTATTATGCTGGTTACAGGGCACATAGGGGATGTCATGGTCAATGTCAGCTTTATGCTCTTGTTGTCGATTATGCTAATCCCGTATATAAGCCCAATGTCCACTATATTTGCGTTCAGCTCCGGATCTAGGCAGCCCTTTAGTGCCTCAACTATCTGGCTTAATACTACCATTGCTATTCACTCATTATATTTTAGCTGGAAAAGATTTATTACCCTATGCGAAATTATGGCGAAATTATGCGAGAGGGTTTTATAAAATAAATCAGATTTCGGGCATTGAAAGGGCAAGTTTTAGCGATAAGTACGCATATTCAAGCTAAGCAATACTTATAAATCTTAACCTATAGATATATTACAGTTGATATTATGCCAAAAACGGGTATCACAATTGGAATCGTTGCAATCGTAATTATTATAATAGCAGGCGCTATTTTTCTTTTGCAGCAAAAACCAACGCAAACAGTAGTAGCCAATAATGTAAAAACTACTACGAGTACTTCGATATCTACTGTCATAACTACATCAAAAATTACAACGACAATTCCTCAAAATAAAACAAACCTTAACAGCTCTTATCTCACAAAAGGGCAAGTGGAGAATCTTACAGGAATCACATTCAACAATGTAAGTTTTAGCTTTGGCACAAACAATGCATTTTCTTACAACGTAATCTCTATAAGAAACTACACTACTTATACAGTAACTAATGGAAATGCAACTACTTCAAATGTAATTGACGGCGCTTTGTTCAATATAAGCACTACATACCAATTGCAGTTTGGGCCAAATATCAATGGCTGCGGATTCGGCTCAGGCGCAAATGTAATCACAAATTTCAAAGATCTCAATATATCTGATATATCAAATGTAGTAATTGTTGCAGTAGAGCGGGGGCAGGAAAGCGAGGGTTACTGTTATGCAGGAAATACTAATTTATACCTTACCCAAACAACGCTACTTGTAGGAAATGGCAGCGCTGATTATAATAAACTTGTAGATGAGTTATCTAAAGTGCAGCATATTCAAGGCGTGCCAGGATATAAATATGGTGTAAATTATACTGCGATTGGCAGCACATATTTTGTTGCTGTTAAGGGGAATGAATTGACACTTATTAATGTAGATACAACTCCGTATATTGGAGGTTTTGGTGGCTCTCCAGTGATTATTAATAACACTGAGCTAAACACTACGCAAATTGTCTATACGATTCTAAAGGATATGTAAATCTAACAATAAAATCAATATTGCAACTGTCGGCATAGAGCTGCAGCCTTAAGCTTGTAGTATTAGGCGCGCAAAGGCAGCACTATAAAAGCCTATTAATCTTAGCGTAAAAGGTTATACGAGTCAATCTCTTGTGGTCAAAATGATACGCCAGCCTATAATAGCGGTCATGGGGCATGTGGACCATGGAAAGACTACGCTGCTTGACAAGGTGAGAAACAGCGCAGTTGCGGCGAAGGAGGCCGGAGGCATAACTCAGCACATAGGCGCAAGCGAGGTAGGGATAGAGCAGATACGCAAGATCTGCGGAAAGATTCTGAGCGCATCAAATCTCAATATAACAATACCCGGGCTTTTGTTCATAGACACCCCAGGCCATGAGGCATTTACAAGCCTCAGAGTGCGCGGAGGAAGCATTGCAGATATTGCGATGCTGGTGGTAGATGTAACAAAGGGTTTTGAGCCGCAGACGCTTGAAGCAATAGAGATACTTAAGGGCTATAAGACTCCCTTTGTGGTCGTTGCAAACAAGATAGATCTGATAACCGGATGGAGAGTTAATAAGACTAATTCGTTTATGGAGTCTTTAGCCATGCAGAGCGATTCGATAAAATCCGAGATAGACGCAAGGATATACGAGATAGTTGGCAAGCTTAGCGAGCATGGCATGAACTGCGAGCTGTTTAGCAGGGTTAAAGACTTCAACAAGGAGGTTGCCATAATCCCGATAAGTGCAAAGACGGGCGAAGGGATAGCAGAGCTTTTGATGGTTGTAACCGGGCTTGCGCAGAGGTTCTTGGAGGCGAGGCTAAAAATCGAGATCAGCGGTAGGGCCAAGGGCACGATACTAGAGAAGCGCGAGATAAAAGGGCTAGGGACTACAATTGACATCATATTATATGACGGCACGCTGCATTCCAATGACACAATAGCTTTTGCTACCCCAAAAGGCGTTGGAACTGCTAAGATACGCGCAATGCTAAAGCCGAAGGGCAATGCGCCAGGTGACTCCGCAAGCGGATATGGCTATGTGAATGAGGTGAGCGCGGCCGCAGGTATTAAAATCAGCGGCAACGGGCTTGAGGATGCAATAGCCGGCTCTCCGATAATCGACACCTCCTCCGAAGACTATGAGAGCGAAATAAAGTCAAATATCGGGGAGGTATTTAGCACTGATTCAAAGGGGGCCATACTAAAGGCCGATTCTGTGGGAAGCATTGATGCCATATCAAAGCTCTTTAAGGGGGCGGGCCTTTTTATAAGCAAAAAGGACATTGGCAACGTCACAAAAAGAGATGTAATCGATGCGTTTACGATGAGCGCATCAGATCCTGCGGGTACTGCAATAGTCGCATTTAACGTTAAGCTTGACAAGGAGGCGCAGGAGGCGGCTGATATGTGCAGGGTGAGCATTATAAGCGGAGATATAATCTACAAGCTACTAGATGAGTACAAGGCATTTGTTGATCAGAAACAGAAGATATCAACCCAAGCACTTGAGGACCGCATCACATACCCTGGATCTCTAAATGTCCTAATCGGCTCATGCTTTAGGGCATCGCACCCCGCGATATTCGGAGTTGAGGTAACGCAGGGGAGAATAAAGCCGGGTTATAGGCTCATGAACTCCAAGGGAGAGGTGGTCGGAAGAATAAAAGGGATACAAAATGAGAAAACGCCGATAGAATCCGCCAAACGAGGTGATCGGGTCGCAATAGCCGTAAATGATGCAACATTCGGGCGCCAGATAAATGAAAACGACGTTTTATACAGCTATGTGACAAAGGATGATGCCAGATTGCTAAACGGCGAATGCACATACCTTATAAACGAAGATGAGCGCAAGCTGCTTGGCGTTATAACTAACATAATAAAATCAGCATCAAGCCTCTAGTTCTGTTTGCATAAATTTTATCTTTGTATAAATTATCTAAAAGAACTCTTTTATCAATATTTAATCAACTAAAATTAGGGATAATTATGTCAATTCAAATAACCCGTGGAAGCGGTCTTCCCATTGCAAGCCAGCCAGTTGAGTTTGTCGAGCGCAAGGGGATTGGGCATCCGGACAGCTTGATAGATGGGATTGTTGAAAATGTCAGCCTGCGCCTGTGCGATGAGTATATAGAAAATGCTGGCTTTATCTTGCACCACAACGTTGACAAAGGCCTTATTGTCGGTGGGGCATCAAATGTCAGATTTGGCGGGGGCGAAATAACAAGGCCGATCGAGGTAATAGTTGCGGGCAGGGCGGCGCAATCTTTCCAGGGCAAATCAATAGACGTTGATAAAATTGCAAAGCGCGCTGCAATGGACTATCTTTTGGCAAAAACTCGCAATTTGGACGTAAATCGCGAGGTTATATTTAGCACCAAGATACAAAAGGGGTCCGATGGCCTAGAAGCAGTATTTAGCAGAGGAACAGACGTTCCGCTTTCGAATGACACCTCTTTTGGCGTAGGTTTTGCGCCGTATTCAACAACAGAGCAAATAACCCTTGAGATCGAGCGTTTTCTAAACGGCGCCGAATTTAAGTCAAAGATGCCATCAGTTGGAGAGGACATAAAGGTGATGTCAATTCGCGAGGGCAAGAGAATAATAATTACAATCGCAATAGCGTTTGTGGCGCAGCATGTCAAATCGATGGACGATTATATTAGTCAGAAAGATAGGGTCAAAAAGGAGGTTGAGAATCTGTCGAAAAAAATGACAGACATGGAAGTAGAGATTTCCATAAATAATGCGGACGTACACGAGTTAAATGATGCATATATAACAAAATCGGGGCTTAGCTGTGAGGCCGGGGACGATGGCTCGGTTGGCAGGGGCAATAGGGTTAATGGCCTAATAACCCCATTTAGGAGCATGTCGCTTGAAGCCGCCGCCGGCAAGAACCCGGTTAGCCATGTTGGCAAGATATACAACATACTCTCAAGGGAGATAGCAAGCGATATAGTGAAGCTATATCCGCAGGTTATAGAGTGCAACGTGTCAATGGTGTCGCAGATAGGAAGGCGCATAGACCAGCCAAAGAGCATGCAGATAGAGGCGTATATGGAAGAGGGCAAGAGCATAGATGCGATATCAAATAAGATAAAAGATATTGCAGAGGAAACTGTAGGAAATGTTGCATTCATAACAAAGGAGCTATCGCAGGGCAGATATGAGATGTTTTAAGCCTATTGCTATTTGGCACAATTAGCCCACTGTGCCTATTTGTCATCTCTTAGATATGCGTATCTAAAGCGGTCTTCCACTTCGTTGCTTAATGCCTGGCCCAATGCGTTTAGCTTACGCACAAACTTATCTATATCCTTTTCCGAAACGCCGCACACCTGCAACCTTAATGCGCAAAATGCGAGGTCGCATGTTCCCTCTCTTTCAAAATTCAGAAATTTTTCCTCCTTGTGATTAAAATACTGCTCTATGATCAAGCGCTTAGTCTTAAGCAGATGCATGTATTCATCGTCATTGTTTATAAAAAATACTCTATATATCGCGCTCGCATAGCCCTGATATGTTATTGTTTTGCTCGTCCTGCATATGCCAAAGTGCTCAACTTCAGGAGAGCTAACAGTATTATATTTTGGTCGATTTCTTCTATATTCTAGTTTCATATAAATTGCCTCATATGCCGCTGCGCGCATTAATCGATACCATCTGTGCTATCTGCATAATCTCTACTTGTATCGCAGCTATGTCATTTTCCACAATGTTGCCAATGCTAAGCTTTATGTACTGTTTTCCGTCCCATGTGTAATTTATGCTGCTTTTTATGCCTCTTTTTAAATCCTCCGAAGCACAATCTATTTGGTCATTGAGGCAGGAGAGTGCCATATTACAAATACTATCTTCTATAGGAATTCTCTGGAAATAAGTGAAATTTCCGTTAACATAAGAGATTTCGATCAACGGCAACCCCGAGTGCCTTTCAACATCCTCTTTTATATGCCGTCTTCTTAAGCGTTCGATGTCAAATAGCTCAACACTTGGATCAGATAGGCGCAAGAGCTCTTTAGCTTTATTTTTTTCCATCCTATTCATATAATGGGCCTTAAAATTGTCATGTGCCGTTAGTCCTAAATTATTTTTAATTTTAACATCCGCTCCACTGCGCCTCAAATATTCAGCTTCCGCTACATTTCCTATGCATATAGCATATGCAAGCCCGCTCATAAAATGCTTATTTGTCGCATTTAAGCTAGCACCGTGCTGATTTAGTAGCGTTAAAGCTTCCATTTGCCCATTAAGCGCCGAAAGCATTGCAAGGGTATTTGATTTGGATGAATAGTCGGGGTCCGCTCCATTAATTAAATGCTCTTTTAGCTCATCTGCCTTGCCCTTTAGCACACAATCAATTAAATGTGTCCCTTGGCCCTCCCCTAACTTTTGGGCGCCTGTTGATGAAATATTTTTTATACCAATTGCGCTAGCTGATTGCGCATTTTTCGCTTTATTCATCATATCACAGATAAATTTTATTATATCTAATATTTATAATTAACTTTTTATGTCAAGATGCAATATTTAGAAGCATTTGCTTCAAAATTTTCTAGGCCTCTGGGCGCGGCACAAGTTAGCTTGATATAAAGCCCTCCCTGTTGAAGAGCCTAATTGCAAGAAATAGCAATGCGATGCTGCAGCATATAAGAAAAGCCATCATATAAAGCAAAAATGCAGTATCAACCTTGGCTATGTTAAATACCGATACAAATGGGACTATTAAGATTGGAAGCACAAGCACCGAGCTTATCTGCTGCGCCTCTTTTATGTCCTTAACCCTTGACGATATCAAAACTACCATGCCTATTGTGGTTAGCGCCAAAAACGGGGAGTTTGCGAGCATCGCATACCACATGCCATTTGGGAATATAGCTGTGCTAAATTCGCTAATTGTCATATAGTTAGTTATTGCAGCATAGATTACAAACACCGCGACTGTTAGAAGAACAGCCGGTATCAGTGAGGCAAGTATCTTTCCGATAAGCAGCTCCATGTTGCTTGCGGGCGAAGTTAGAAGCGATTCGGCAGTACGCCTCTCCTTCTCTCCGGAGAAGCTATCCGCCGCTATAACCGTTGCGGTTATTATGGGCATTGTTAAAAATATCGGGCCTAAAATATTTTGCGCGAAATATTTGATAAACAAGAATTTGTCTGCAAGCGTCGGCCCGGATGTGACTGCGCTATAGCCAAGTATCCTAGATATCACGCTTCCGCTGGAGAACTGAGAGATATATAT
>JAJZLZ010000012.1:13174-15508 GCA_021850375.1 Microcaldota archaeon | reverse complement strand
CCCTATCATAGGCCCATATATTGCGATGCTGCTGAAAGTGTCCTTTAGATCCTTTATGGTTATTGCAAGCGCATGGCGAAGATTAATTTTTTCTCCCATCAAAGAATTCACCTATGCTCTCTTTTAGATATGATACGCTGACTATTTTGCATCCAAGCTTTGCCATAAATTCAATTACAGATTGTATTTCACTCATGCGTCTTATTTCCAGCTTCATTGCAAGGGATCTAACATCGCTTATCTTGAAATCATGCCTCAATTGCTCAAGCGCCTTCGCGCTTGGCTGGGATGCGAAGCAGACTTCGATTACTATGTTTTTCAGGCCATTTATTATCTTCTCTGGCGTGCCGTATCTTTGTATTTTGCCGTTGTTTATTATTAGAATCCTATCTCCGATGTTATATATCTCTTCGAGCTTTTGGGTGGCATACATTACAGTCATGCCCTCCTTGCTTCTTTTTGCTATCTCTTTATGCAGCATTTGGGAGGCATAGGGGTCTAAAAATGCCGTGGGCTCGTCAAGCACCAAAACCTTCGGGTCGTTTATTAGCGCTCTGCAAACCGCTATTTTTTGCTTTGTTCCCCTGCTAAGAGAGCCTAGCTTCATGTCAATATACTTTTCAGCACCAAATGATGATAATAGAAAGCGTATCTTTTTGTTTAGCTCGTCTTTTTTTATATCATGAAGGGTGCCGAAAAACCTAAGGTTATCTCTAACTGTTATGTTGTCGTAGAGTGCGTAGTTCTCCCCAAGAAAAGATATTTTTTTTCTAAATGAGGCAGAGGCGTCATATGGCTCTTGCCCCATTACAGATAAATGCCCTCTTGTGGGCTTATACAATCCCGCAACCAATTTCAATATTGTGCTCTTTCCTGCTCCGTTAGGCCCCAATAAAACAAGAGCCTCTCCCTCTTTTACGCTAAAGGTGGCGTTGCTTACCGCATCTGTTTTTCCAAACGTCTTGCTTATATTTGAAGAGTCTATTATCAATTAAGCGCACCATCGTTTCAATGCAAATAAACCAAAACTATAAAGAAGCGAAAGGATAAAAGCTCTGTAGCAATATATGTGCATTCAAGTATGTATATTAACCACGCATATTAAATGGCCTTAGTGGTGTAACGGCTTGCACGGGAGACTGTGGATCTCCTAGACCGGGTCCGACTCCCGGCTAAGGCCCTTCTTATTGAAACCCTATGCCGCGACCACAAATACGAGAATATATAAAGGAGGTTCTAGCACTTCCCTAAGCATGCAGCCAGAAGTCCAACAGGGGAAGAGTTATCTCAATGCAGGAGAGCATCGCATAAACAGAGAGTCGTAGCTGCTGATCAATAAGATGAAAAATCAGGAGAATACAGAGCTGACACTGAGATATAAAGAATATCTTCTTATCAACAACATGAAGCTGAGCGACTAAATTATTATGTTCATAGCTTATAAGTTTATGATCAAATTTATAGAGTTAAGATAAGACTTTTAGGAACTCTTCAAGTGTTATTTTATCAAAAGATTTATACTTGTTGACTAGCTCGTATGTCAATTTCTTTGCTTTCTTGTTTTTACGATTGACAAGCCCGTCTATGCCCCAAAGTATTCCAGCAAGATACCGATGTTTGATCAAATAATACACCGCTTTTATCTCATCCTTGTTGAGCTTTACATATTTTTGATACTCTAGAAGGAAAATTGCCACATTATTTTCCAGAGACTTTTTGGATATGAAAAAGCAGTCTGCTATGAAGCTTGACGGTTCCCAGACAAGGTAGTTTTCAGCAGCGTTATCTCAGTCTATTATGGCTGTTATTTTCTTACCCTCTGATAAGATATGACCACCTAAGTCCGAATGTGTCAAGCTTTTCTTCAATTTTGTAAATTTTATACCTGATGAACCTTTGCTTAGCTTTCTCTGCTCTTTATAAAAGTCAAAATCAATGAGGTTGTATCGCGGCTCACGAAGCTTCTTCGAGAGGATACTGTAATTGGTGAACCTGCCATTTAGCGGTATTTTAAGAAGCGCTTTGTCCAATTTGCCTGCAAGCTTTCCGGCTAGTCTTACATTATCAAGATTGGATAGACTTAGTACCTTTCCGTTTACAAATCTCTGTATTGTTAGGGTTTTTTACGGTATTTGCTAATAAGTGTTCTTGATCTATTCTTTACTATTTCGGCCATCGGTATTTGCTTCTTCCTGGTATATTCCATGAGGCTGATTACAAACTTGAGCTTTTGAGGGCTGATGTCTTGATGTATTTTTAAGATAAACTTCCCTTTAGAGGTTTGGATGCGGTAGACAGAATTCCCAAAGGACCACGGTATATGCTTGTGGCTCA
>JAJZLZ010000012.1:0-13164 GCA_021850375.1 Microcaldota archaeon | reverse complement strand
CTGCCTATGTTGTAGTCCTTTAGTATCTCCTCAATCTCTTTATGAGAGAGCCTCACAAGTTTAGTCATAATAAAGGATATAGCGCCAATTGCTTAAAAACTATCTTTATACATGTGACAACAGATGATTATATCTGCTAAATAGCTAACACCCTATTTAGAGTGTTCCCTTTAAGGGGTTGGATGGGAGCAACGCTTTTATTTGAAGATAGACATATATAACGTGTATTCATATATCACTCATGCCGAAAGTATATAATGCCTCAAAGATAAGTAAATTTGCTTTGATTCTCATATGCTTTATTGCAGTATTGGTCATTTACTTGGCATATAAATACGATTACTCATGCAATGCCATATGCATGCTAAATAAGACGCTGGGGAGGGAGAATATCACAATAACCTCCGCCAATTTGAGCTATAGAATTACTGTTTATATCGCAAACACTACAACGCAACAGGCTCGTGGTTATATGTTTGCTGATACGCTGGGGGAAAATTGCACTATTGCAGCCTCTTCATTTAAAGGATGCGTTCCAAAAGGGATGCTCTTTGTGTTTAAAAACCAGTCAAACGAATGCTTCTGGATGGACAACACGAGAATTCCTCTTGAGCAGATATGGATTGATGCAAACGGCAGCGTAGCAGAGGTCTACAATGCCACTCCGTTTTCAAAGGCTAATATATGCTATAGTGGCATGTATGTTCTTGAGACGAACGCCACGTATATGCCAATTAAAATAGGGGACATAATAACGCCAAATGCGGGTTAATTATTTGCGTTATTTGCCGGCTTTTTGCCCCGCATAAATGATGCAATTGCGGCTATAAAGGTCATTATTGCTGCCACCCCCATCACCTTATGCATTCCGGCAATGAAGGGAGATGAGATCAAATTAGGGAAAAATTGCGTGCTCGTCAGTGTCGTATAGTTTGGCGCTGGTATGTTTGCTGTGACATTGCTAGGCAGAAGTACTTTTATTGGATTATAGCCAAGCAGCGCCGCAAAAAGCGTAGAGCTTGGGGGCAGCTTTGATATCAAAGACGCGGCAGACGGCGGGACATTTTGGGCGATAAGCCCAGAGTATAGCGTATGCGTAAGCGTAGAGCTTAAGCCCAATGCTAAAAGTGTGAAAAATATAACGATGCTAAACATAAAAGAGATGTTCATAAATGTCGCCCTCATGCCTGCTGTAGCTCCTCTCTTATCAGGAGGCACGGCGTTCATGACTGCTGTGGTATTGGGCGCAGCAAACATGCCCTGGCCAATGCCTAATCCGAATATTATAAGTGCAAAATCCAAAAAGTTGAAATTCGCCGGCAGCGTTGCCAGCATTACAAAGCCAACGACGTTTATGAGCATTCCCATGGTTGAAAATATCCTCGCACCATATTTATCAGACAGATGCCCTGATATCGGGCCAGCAATTAGAAATCCTAGCAGCATAGGTGTCATGTCTATTCCGGCCTGAAGCGGAGTATTGTTGAAGCTAACTCCATGAAGCGGAAGCCATATACCCTGCAGCCATATTATAAGCATGAATTGCAATCCTCCTCTTGCAATACCAGCAAGAAATAGGCTTAGCATTCCCGATGCAAACGCCCTGATTTTAAATAGGCCCAATGTAAACATCGGATCTTTGACCTTTATCTCAATTAATACAAACAGAGCTAGAAGGATAATGCCTAATGCAAAGCCTAACATCACATAAGGGTTAGACCATCCCGAATTATTTGAATTGTATGGCAAAAGCGCATATGTCATTGACAGGAGAATTAACACTATTGCAGCTACAAAAGTAAAATTCCCCAATATATCTAGTTTCTGCCCTTTTTTTATGGATGCAATCTCATGCAGCGCCATATACGACCATATAGTGCCAAGTATGCCTACTGGAACGCTTATCAGAAATATCAAATGCCAATCTATTGCAGATAGTACCCCTCCAACAATCAAGCCTATTAAGCTGCCTAAAATTCCTGCTATCTGGTTTATGCCCATCGCACTGCCCCTCTGCTTGGCGGGGAACGCATCTGTTATTATGGCGGTGCTATTCGCAAACAAAAATCCTCCTCCAAAGCCCTGCAGCAGCCTGAAGACTATGAGCATTATTACGGCATTCACTCCTGTCATAGTGTATGATACAACATAAAGCATAGTCGAGCCTATTGCAAATATGGCAAATCCTAAATTATAGAGCTTAACGCGACCAAATATGTCAGAGAGCCTCCCTATAGTCACAACAACGGCAGAAGAGGTTATAATGTATCCCAAAAGGAGCCATAATAGCAGCGTGATGTTCCCTGGAGCTAGTGGGTTTATATGCAACCCATTGAATATCGCTGGGAGCGATATTATCAAAATTGAGCTATCGATAGTTGCCATCAAGAGCCCAAGAGTGGTGTTTGATAGGGCTATCCATTTGTAGTTCTTCCCAAACTTTAATTCTCTCTCCCTCTCTTTTGCATCATAAGAGCTAGATTCCTCTGTTTCGTTAATGCTGTTTTCTGGCATTATTTTGTTTTAAATTAAAAATATATAAATAAGATGGTTTGAAAAAATACCTTAAGTTTGAAATCTTTAGATATGCAAATTCAAGGTGCAAAATATGTGCCGTATTGCTACTTGTGCAGAATGCAGTATATTAAACTTTTCCCCCTAATATGTTTGTGGTTTCATGATATCAGATCCGGGCAAAAAGGCACCAGAGGTTGTAAATGTCGTAATAGAGATATCAAAGGGCAGCAACGTTAAATACGAGTATGACATAGAAAAGGGCATGATGAGGGTTGACAGGATACTCTACACAGCAATGTACTACCCGTTCAACTATGGCTTTGTCGCAGGGACTAAAGGGGAGGATGGGGATCCGCTAGATATATTAGTTCTAAGCAACACCCCGTTTGTGACAAACTCGCTTATAGAGGCCCGCCCTATTGGAATTATGCTAATGAAAGACGAGGAAGGGATAGACAGCAAAGTAATTGCTGCGCCCATCGGGAAGGTGGATCCAGAATTTGCAGACATATCAGATATAAATAAATTGCCAGATGCAATAAAGAAGAAGCTCGCGCATTTCTTTTCATATTACAAGAGCATAGAGCCGGGCAAATGGGTGGAGATTACTGGATGGAAGGGAGCTGACGAGGCAAAGGCTGAAGTCAAAAGAGCGATGGAGCGTAAATAGATTTTGGCAGATTAGCATGGAGATAATAAAAACACCTTCAGGGAATGCGAATGTAGCAATGAGGCCAAATCAATCCAATAGGAATGCAGACTTAGCATATCTAAATATTGTAAGGGAGATATTAGCCGAAGGGGAATTAAAGGATAATCGAACAGGAGTTAGGGCGCTTACAATATCTGGCGCCATGTTTAAGCATGATATGAAAAACGGCTTCCCGCTATTGACTACAAAGCAGATGCCTTTTAAGAACATTGCAATAGAGCTTGAATTCTTTATGAGGGGTATAACTGATAAGCGCTGGCTGCAGGATAGGAACTGCCACATATGGGATGAGTGGGCAAATCCAAAAATTGCACCCTATGGCCATGACGAGGCGGCGAAATTAAAAATGGCAAACGAGCGCGATTTGGGCCCGATATATGGTTTTCAGTGGAGGCATTTCGGCGCGGAGTACTCTGGATTTGATTCTGACTATGCGGGCAAAGGCATAGACCAGCTTGGAAATTTGGTAAGAAAACTTAAAGAAGATCCAAATGACAGGAGAATGATAGTATCTGCATGGAACCCGCAGCAACTATCTTTGATGGCATTGCCTCCGTGCCATTATGGGTTTCAGGTTACTGTAATAAACAACAAGCTTAACCTCCAATGGAACCAGAGGTCTGTGGATACAATGCTTGGACTGCCATTCAACATCGCAAGCTATGCCCTTCTGCTGCATCTTCTTGCAAAGCAGGCCAATATGGAAGAAGGCAAGCTAATAGGCTCTCTTGCGGATGTGCACATATATGAGAACCATATAGATGGCGCAAAGGAGCAGCTGGCAAGAGATAGCGCAATGTATACTCCACCTTCAATAGTCACAGAGCATTTTAAAGACATATTTGACTGGAGTGCAGAGGATACAAAGCTAATCGGGTATAAGAGCCATCCAAAAATAAAATTTGACATAGCGGTATGAACCATGAAGCAAGTACATATAATCGTAGCTATGGATGAAAATAACGCGATAGGCAATAAAAATAGGATAATGTGGGATATACCAGAGGATAGGGCGATATTTAAGAAATTAACGCTGGGAAATATTGTAATAATGGGGCGCAAGACGTGGGACTCGCTGCCCGCTCAATATAAGCCCCTTCCGAAGCGAACAAACATAATAGTAAGCAAAAGTATCCAAGAATCCGATGGAGCATTTGTTGCAAGTAGCATAGATGAGGCGCAAAGGATCGCACAATCTGCGAGGGGCAGCGTATTTTGCATAGGAGGGGCAGAGATATATTCACAGATGATAGAATTATCGCAATACCTCCACATCTCCAAAGTAAAGGGCGCCTATAATGGCGATGCATATTTTCCAAAACTAAATCTCAGCGAATGGAAGCAAATAGGGTGCGTTAAATATGAAAAATTCACGCATCTAACCTATGTTCGCGTCCAATAATAATGCCACATGCATTAAATTGAGATGTTTGGATAGAGTGGGAATTTTTTGCATATTTCAACAACCCGAATTCTCGATGATTTTATCTGTTCGTCTGTTGCCATATCTAATCTAAACGATTTCAAAGCCGATTGTTTCTCTTCCTTGCCTTCAGGCAGGTCATATTTAGCGGATATTTTTATTATATTGGCTATTATCTCTCCAATTCTATCCATCTGCTCCTCTTTCATTCCTCTTGTAGTTATTGCAGGCGTTCCAAGCCTTACGCCGCTTGGATAAAATGGCGATGAGGGCTCCATTGGTATTGTATTCTTGTTAACGGTTATTCCGACCATATCCAGCGCCTCCTGAACAAATATGCCCTTTCCTCTCCCAAAAGGCGTTAGGTCTATTAGCAGCAGATGGTTGTCTGTGCCGTTAGACACCAGTGATATATTGTTTTTTATCAGCGATGTTGCAAGGGCTTTGGCATTGGCAACTATCTGCCTTGCATACTTTGCAAATTCCATAGTAGATGCCTCTTTTAAGGCTATTGCGATAGCGGCTGTCGTATTGTCATGCGGTCCTCCCTGCAGACCAGGAAATATTGCCTTGTTTATCTTCTCTGCAAGCTCACTGTCCTTTTTTATTCCTTTCTCACTCACCATTATTATTGCTCCCCTAGGTCCGCGCAGTGTCTTATGGGTTGTGGTTGTTATTATGTCAGCATACTCTATCGGGCTTTTATGCACCTTTCCCACTATAAGGCCAGATATATGCGATATGTCCGCAGCAAGGTATGCGCCGCATTCTTCTGCAATCTCTGAGAACTCTTTGAACGGAAGCTCCCTGGGATATGCCGTTGCGCCTATCCATATAAGCTTTGGCTTATGTTCAACTGCCAACCTGCGCGCCTCATCTATGTCGATGTAGCCATCCTTATTGACATGGTATGCCACGCTCTTAAATATCTGCCCTGTTGCGCTGCTCTTCCAGCCATGCGTTAAATGCCCGCCATCGCTCAAGTTTAAGCCCATGATGGTATCATTAGGGCTGCATGTGGCCATATAGACCGCGAAATTTGCAGGAGACCCGGAATATGGCTGCACGTTCGCATACGGAACGTTAAATAGGCTTTTTGCCCTGTCAATTGCCAACTTCTCAATCTCGTCTATAAATTGGTTGCCTCCATAGTATCTCTTACCGGGATAGCCTTCAGAATACTTGTTTGTTAGAACAGAGCCGCTAGCTTTCATAACTGCGGGGCTTGTAAAATTCTCTGATGGGATCATTTCGAGAGAGAGCCTCTGCCTTTCTAACTCATGCTGCATAATTCCAAAAACCTCTAAGTCATCTCTTATATTCTCCATACCCTCGCCACATTGCTAATAATTATTGCTATGTATCTTTATTGTTTTGCAACAATAAACATATACTATCTGAAATGCTGATGCTATGCTATTTTACAATTGCATTGTTATTGATAGATGATATAGAAACATTGATGGTTAGATGCTGCATAAGAGAAATTTGTATTATCTGGTTGTGCTTATCATCGCAATTCTATTGCTTGCTATAACATATGGCTATTATTGGCATAAAAGCATTGCTAATAATAAAAAGATTAATTTAAATAACAACAATATCAGTGTAAACGCATCTGCCATGAAGGGCAAGATAATCGGCGTTGACGGTTCGTATTTAAATAGCAGCTCTATTGATATCCCTCTAAAATACAACATTACATGGATGCGCTTTGACGTCGGGTTTACCCCTCAAATTGAAAACGGGCTCTTTGATTTAAACAGGAGCGGATATCACATAATTGGTATATTAGACTATGCAACTATGTGTGATAACTCTACTAGCTCTAAAATAAACTGTACATGGTCATTAAATGACTGGAATGCAAGTGTGCGGAATGCGATTTCAACTTACCCGTTCATACATGTATGGGAGATATACAATGAGCCCCAGCTTCCCACTTACTACAGCGGCATATACAACGGCAGCCCGTATGTCTACTATTTGATGCTAAAGGGCGCATATAAAATTATAGAACAAAATAATTCAAATGACACTGTTTTATGCCTTGGAGGTGATAATTTATTCCTTGGCAATATGCAGGGCAGTGCATATGACTATGAGTGGGCAAAATCCTTATGGTCATATAATGCATCAAGATACTGCACCGCCATCTCGCTGCATGCATACAGCGACATGCTGATGCTAAATTCGTATATACCTGGTACGAATATGACAATGCAAAATGAGTTCTTGATGTATCTAAACTTGTATGAGAACTTAACTCAAAAGCAGATATGGATAACCGAGAGTGGTATACCATCAAACAACGCAGCAGGGACAAATGGCTTAAATAACACGTTGCTAAACCAAGCCAGATACTTAAATGGCAGCTTTGGCCTTTTCTTATCAAAACCCTACGTAAAGGCCGTACTTTGGTTCCATCTTGTTGGTTCTACCTCGAATGGTTATAGTTTTGACTACGGCTTATTCTATAAAAATATGACTCCAAAATTAGCAATTGGCGCATATGAGCGTTATGCAATGTATACAAAATAGTTGATTATGCCAATGCATTATTGCGGTGCATAACGTATGCCAAGCCAAGCTCTAAATATATAATATTGCACTAAGCTATCGATAAAATGGACTCTATGCACAATCTCGATGGCGTGAGGATTAAGGAGATAAATATCAATCTTAAAGAAGCTCTTAGAGGTAATGCCCCGCTATCGCTAAGATTTGGACTTATAAAATCAATTAATAAATTTCCATTCTTAGCCTCTCATATTTTCGATAGAAACTTCAATGAATCCAATCAAAATGCCACTATGCCACCTGAAGACGTTGCTTTTTTCTACATGCTATATACTGCCAAAGGCCTTCCTGAGAGCGTAAAAAAGAGAATGGAAAAATATATGGCAAGCTCAAATGATCCAATTGTCAAGGCAATACCAATGCCTTTGTTCTATAACGCTATTATGCGTACATGCCTAAGCGAAGCAAATGCCGAAGAAGAGAAACTAAAAAGAGCTAGAGTTGTGCGTTCATATAACATACTAAAAAGAGCAGATAATTTCCAGCCGTAACGTATATACCAAGCATGCAGGAATCATTGGGCCATATGCGCATTTAGAAGAATTAATTTGAGTCTGCAAAGTCCCTAATTATTTCGATCAGTTGTTTATAATGTGAATCGTTTATGGAAAATCCAGACCACTTGCGTCCCAAGAGATCTGACACCACAAAAATTGCTGCAGACCTTTTGCCCCTGATGGATGAAACTGTAAACAGCGCAGATGATTCCATTTCGACGGTAAATATGCCTTTTGCCTTATACTCTAAAAGCTCCTTTTCCGTTTCTCTATATATAGCGTCAATTGTCCAGCTGGGCCCTTCATAGTATTTAATCTTATTTGCCTTTGCTATGCGTTTTAGCTTTACATTAAGAGAGAGTGAGGGAAAAGCAAATTCCTCTAAATTGGATATGTAGTGGTGTGAAGTGCCCTCATCCCGCAAGGATTTCGTGGCAAATACAATATCGCCTACATTTAATGATTCCGATATGCCTCCGCATGTGCCGCATATCACTATCTCTTCAACGCCAACAGCAAACAGATCTTCAGCAACTGCTGCAGTAAGCGGCGCGCCTATACCTATATCTAACACAATAATGTTGTTTTCCCTGTTTCTATACGCAACGGCGTTAAAATATTTCCATGATATATGAAGGTTGGGGCGCAGCTTTAATTCCTTTATTGCCATTTTCATTAATGTTTTGTCATATATGAAGACCGCACGCTTTGCGACTTTAGAGATGTCTATATTTTTTACAAAAGCATCCAGCGGCGTGAATATCGGCTCTAAATCCTCTTTGTCTCCTATATGTGGGAATTTTTTAGATGGCATAGTTTTATATCAAAGACAAACACTAAATATATGCCATTATAAATGCGGTATTTTATAGCAATGCACATAGTTTTCTAAATTGTAAGAGCTAAAATTTTGAGTTAATTGGCAAAACTTTCTGGACATAAACTATATATATAATATAGTATCAAAATCTATTGTGGTAATATGGAAAAAAGCGCAAGTAAAAATGAACATCCAGCTAAATCTGACATACTTGTTATTGATAATACAGATGCATCTATATTACGATTTAAACGGGGAATAGAATTTTGGAAGAATGATATCGCACTTCCTCCAATAAAAAAAGCCCTCTCTAGCGTGTCGTCGGCATTTAATTTAAATAGGTGGCCAAAGGACCAGGGATTTTATATATTTGACGAACGCTATGGCCTGAAAATTTTTGAAAACCATCTAGACTATATTTCCAGTGTCGCATTCGCAATAGGAGTTGGCGGGAGCACAACAGCTCATGAAATTATAGAAAAGAATCTGATGTCTATACGCATGAACATAATAACTCCGTTTGCTTGGTATATTAAAATGCAATCTGAAAATATTGTTCGGGCAGAGTCATTTCTTGAAGCGACTAAGTTAATCAGAGAGGCCGCAGAGGATAAGGATAACGGGAGTGTAGAGACTCTTAAAAAGCTTGAGCGATCAGCGAGCCATCTTATGTCGTTGCGTATATAATACGATGCCGTACTAAAAGGATTGGTAACCATATGCGAATAATTATATATGACATGTTTAAATAAGAGATATTTTGTCTGGTCAATATGGCAGTTGAAATCCGCGTTAGAGCAATTCCCAACTCAAGGGCTGCATCTGTTGAAAAGCTAGATGATGGAACACTAAAGGTGAAAGTTGACGCAATCCCTGAAAAAGGGAAGGCAAACAAACGCCTCATTGAAATTGTTGCGGATCATTTAAACATACCAAAATCAAAGCTTCATATAGTAAGCGGAGCTAGAAGCAGGAACAAAATAATTCACGTTGACCAGTAAACGAACATAGGAAATCAAAATATCTTATTTCCGCATAAAACGGCGCTGCAGTCTGACGTCCTCCCTATCCATGTCTGGGTTTCCTCTGCGTCATGCAACAATTACTGCAGGTTACAAAGAATTTGTTTGCTACCGGCTTTTCAACATTGTCAGCATTCTTTATTGGCGTGCAGTGATGATTGCTTCTCGAGCGTTACGTTCCATCCGCCTGAGAATTAATTTTGGTTGCCTTTGCTGTGTTATTCTGAATTAACCTCCTCGCGGTAATCTGCATCGAGAAGCCTTTTCTTATTTGACGAGAGGAACTTATTTCGGGATAATACATATGTGCAGGGCAATAGGCTTTGTCTGACATGTTCAATTTCTCCTTCTAATGGCAGGCACCGCAATAAGTCAGATTAATTGCGGTGCATATGTATCAAAGGTGTTGATATGGACATTGCCATAGATCTAGGTAAGAGGAAGAGTTATGTCGCCATGGAAGACGACGGAAAGGTGGTCAAGGAAGGATACACGGAAACCTCAAAATACGGGTTCTCTACATTCTTCGGCGACATAAAAGATCTGAAAATAGTTGTAGAAGCAAGCAGTACTATAAATAGGGTTGCAAACATCTTCGAAGGTTACGACATCGTCGTCGCGAATCCGCTTAAGGTCAGATTGATTGCACAGTCTGTCAGGAAGACGAACAAGATAGACGCGCATGTACTGATGGGTCTTTACAAGAAGGACTATCTCCCAAAGGCGTATCTTCTAGGAAGGGAAATCAGAGACGCGAGAGACATCTGTAAAGACAGAGAGCTTATCGTCAGACAAAGAGCAATGATCAAAAACAAGATACGGTACCATGCATACTGCATTGGTATCGAATTCAAGGGTTTCACAAAGAAAACCCTAAAGATGTTAAAAGACAATCCGAAGATGTCCCTACTCATACAACAATTGGAGAGCACGGATAAGATAATAAAAGAATACGACGACAGAGTATCTGTTAGTGCAGATGGCAACAGTTATGCGCGCCTAATAAATACGATACCTGGAATCGCAAAATACGGTTCCTTGTGCATTGCGACGCAGATCGGCGACATAAATAGGTTTCCGACGGAAGGACACCTCTTCTCTTATGCAGGCCTCGTGCCTAGAATATACCAATCAGAGGATACCGAATGGAAGGGCAGAATAACGAAGAGTAACACGTTCCTCAAGACGATTCTAGTCGAATGTGTGCAGATACACATCAACAACTGCCCTGATTCTGCGATAACAAACGCGTACAACCAGATCCGGATTAGGGCAGGGAAAAAGAAGGCAAGAATCGCAGCTGCACGGAGATTATTAAGGGTAATTTATTGGATGCTCAAGAGGAATGAAACATATCATGTCCGATGAAAGGGGTAGGGAGAGTGACGTTGGTTTTGTGCTGTCCATCAAGGACGCGACTTTGTTTAACGCACTCTCCCCACAACGTGAAAGTCTGAATACCACGATTGATGGTGAATAGTTGTTTGGAATAAATTGGAAATAACGTTTAAATAAATGTGTGGTGATAGATAATTACTTCGTGATTAATCTGACGGGTCCTGCCTTGTCGAAGAAATTGACATAGTTGCTCAAATAGTCAATTCTGCTCAGAAAGTCAGAATCTTGCTCATAAAGTCAAAAAGATAGAGTAAGACCTAAGCCCGTGGAGAAATGGGCATCGATTTCCCTCTTAATAGCGTCGGTGCTACCACTTTCGCCAATCTAATATATGCTCTTGCACGGCTGTGAGCTTCGCCAAAATCATGTACTAGCTGGAAAGGCTCCTACTTCTTACCGGATTTAATTCCTTCATGGCCCCTGAGACAGCAGCATCCACGAACACGTTGAAGTGCTTTGGTAACATGCTTGCCCTGCTGCCATCGCTTCTGCTTATCACGATCCTGCTGGTTTCATTGTCCCTTACAATGCTTATGCTACCAATATTATATGCCATATCACTTCTGAGCATCGGGTCTGTCTTTCTAATCTCACCACTTTTCATCTTCTGCACCATCTCGTTGAATTCTTGAGGCGTAAATTCAACCATCATATGAGCCTTGTCCAAAAATATCACTATTCTTCCATTATAGAGACCAAATTTTGGACAGTGGCGACTTGCCGTGCTTACATCTACGCAACCGAGACCATTATCATAGTCTTTACCCATAGGATCTGCATCACAGATCAACTTTAACCCATCTAAATTTATGTTGTTTTCCATCCACTCACTATTTATAATATCAGACTCTTGCTTCTCGAACGTTTTTGTGCTGATGGGGCAAGATCAACATTATTTTTTCGTATAAAGTCCTCCATAGGGATAGCCATTTTGACTAGCTCGTTCCTAAGTTTTACATATTTAGCCAATTTATCCAGATCCCTTATTGGATCTCCGACCCCAACCCAAAGGTTCTCTTTGTTGTATCTTACCGGGACGACTATTCTTCGGTCAAACATCCAATAGTCCTCAAAGCCTTCAATAATTCCTGTAACGTCTTTTCTCTCCACAAATCTAGATTGCATGCCATTCTTTGCATGAAACCTAAGATACCCTATCCCGAATCTGATCCCATCGCTCAAAGGGAGGTCTACCACATGGAGATTTATATAACTAACACCATCTGCCCGTTTTTTTGCTATCTCGTTACTCCATGCAATGGCTTCTTCATTGGAGGTATAATGTACAGGCTTACCTTCTATAAAATCCTTAAAATCTTTGCTTCTCGTATCATCTGCATAAATGTTCAATAGCTGCAGTCTAAAGACCTCATTCCTAGCAGTACCCCATAACCTGTCAAACTCGCTCATTTATTCACCCATTAAATGTTTTATCTATCTAATATATAGTATTTTCTAAACCGCTGTGACTATTTAATGCATTAAACTTTTCCAAATAATCACATGTACCATTGAATTCTAACTCAATATATCTTGAACGGTATTGGGGCATTCCGCTCCGTTTTCCAGTCCATAGACCACTTAATGTACCCATTTTTGCTAAATGGCCATATTCCAACTATAGTTTCAGTTAAGATGCATTTTTCAACTACTGGGAATTCACTAGCCCATGCCTCTTTCAGAAAATCAGGGCCACGATCACTCAAAGCACCCCCTTCCTTGAAGTTACAGAAAAACATTGTATCGAACTGACCGGACGTTTCTAAAACAACAGCATAATCATTAGTTACTTCTGTACTGCTTTCCTCACCTATTATCTTATCTAAGAATTTCAATAGCGATTTCGGGTGGTGGTCTTCATTTGGGATATCAGTTACTGCATAAAATAAAAACAGACGCTTCTCTGGTGTTTGAATATACGTTGTGAATTTTCTTATTATCCCTTTTTTCACTAGTTTATTCATTAGATATATTACCATCATCTGTGACAATTTAGTATCCTTTGATACGTCCGTTACTCTCCTCCTAGCGTCATTGATTAAGCTTAATAATAACTTCTTTTCAGAAGCATTTATTTCCTTGCTCCTTTTGATAAGCGCCCCACGTAATGGCAGTGATCCATCAACCAAATAATCTATTGTTGAAACCTTTACTCTTGGTTTGTAGTGGCAGAAACCCATCCTGAATCTATACAA
>JAJZLZ010000057.1 GCA_021850375.1 Microcaldota archaeon | reverse complement strand
AATCCCAATAATTCCTATAAATCACGGTGTTGCGCACATTGAGATTGCACGCCATTTAAATAAATTCAAAGACCCCCTTGCCTTATATGTCAGCGGAGGGAACTCGCAGATACTTGGAATTGTAGAGGAGCCTTATAGGCACTATCATATATATGGCGAGACGTTTGATATGGGCGTCGGAAATATGCTAGACTCTTTTGCGCGCAAGGCCGGCATGAATCCCGCATGGGGATCTAGCGTAGCAAAGGCCGCGGAGTTTGGATCATATATCCGCATGCCCTATACTGTCAAGGGGATGGACTTCACTTTTAGCGGGCTTATGACAAATGCAATAGCAATGCTCAAAAAATTTAGCATACACGATGTTTCATATTCGCTTCAGGAAACTGCGTTCTCGATGCTGTGCGAGGCGACGGAGCGCGCAATGATGCTAACAGGTAAGGCGGAGTTGCTAATATGCGGCGGAGTTGCGCAAAGTTTCCGCCTTCGCGAGATGCTAAGTACTATTGCACAGTCGCATAACGGAAAATTCGGCTTTGCGCCAAATGAATACAATGCGGACAATGGTGCGATGATAGCGCTTGTAGCGGAGAAGATGCACAATGGCAAATATGTCTCGCGCCAAAAGAACCTTGACGTCAAACAGAGATATAGGGTGGACGAAGCAAAAATAACGTGGTAGTATGAGGCGCATATCACAGGGTGCAGAGTCGGATGTCTATTTGGATAGATTATTTAATATGGAAATTGTGATAAAGCAGAGGGTAGTAAAAAAATACAGGATATTAGAATTAGATACGCAGCTTAGATATGAGCGCACAAGAAGCGAAGCAAAAATTATGGCAATCGCATCAGGCAGCGGCGCATACGTACCTAGGGTATTTTTAATAAAGCGCTACTCCCTTTTCATAGAACACATAGAAGGGGATATGCTCAGCAAAATCATATCCTCAATGAAAGCCCCAGAAATAAATAATATAATGGAAGATGCAGCATTCGATCTAGCGGCGCTACACAAATCCAATATAGCACATGGTGACTATACTCCTGCAAATCTATTGCTGTCCAAATCCAAACGCCTATACGTTATCGATTTTGGCCTCTCGCAGCAGACAAATTCGATTGAGGAGAAGGCGATGGATCTTTTGCTTATGAAGCGTTCGGTGCCATTAGGCGCATATTTGGCATTTGAAGATTCTTATAAAAAGAACTGCACGATGGCAGTTGAAGTTATAAAGCGCTTAAAACACATAGAGATACGTGGAAGGTATCAGACCCGCACGCTTGCAATATGAACATATAGCATCACATATAAATTCATACGTGCATAATTTATCTGAAGTGGCATTTTAATATCTGGTGTTTGAATAGCAAAAAAAATAGACCCAAGATCTGCGTTATTCAAAAAGAGTATAGAGTTGGGCAGCGGAGCAATAAAAGGGTATGATTTTAATCGCCAATTTGATGCCAAAGAATTCTTTGCGGCGTTTTCAAGCACCGGCTTACAGGCGACAAACCTCGGCAAGGCAATAGATTTGACAAAAAAGATGCAAAAGGATGGCGCCAAAATATTCCTGGGTTTCACGTCCAACGCTTCGACCAGCGGTCTTAGGGACATCATAACATATCTTGTGAAAAACAATCTTGTACATTTTTTGGTAACTACAACCGGAGGCATAGAGGAAGATGTAATAAAGACGCACGGGGATTTTCTGCATGGCTCTTTTGAGGAGTCGGGGTCGTATCTAAGGAAAAACGGGGTTAACCGCTCTGGCAACATCTATGTGCCAAATGAGCGCTATATATGGTTTGAGGGCTTTATGAAGAATCTGCTTTTGCGCTTGTACAAAAGCGGTGCAACAATAGATAGCGTTGATTTTGTCAGGGAGATGGGGCGCGAGCTCGAAGGAAAAACTAGGCACAAAGAGAGCTTCACCTATTGGGCGTATAAAAACAATATACCTCTGTTATGCGTGCCGCTTGCCGATGGCGCAATAGGCGATCATCTGTACTTTTTCAAAAAAAATCATCCCAACTTTAGCATCGATCTGGTGCGCGAGGTCGAATTGCTCTACGACATTGTATTGAATGCGGGCAAGACTGGAGCAATAATAATAGGCGGTTCTGTTCCAAAGCACCATATAATGAATGCCCTAATGCTGCGCGAAGGCGCGGATTACACTGTCTATATAAACACCGGGCATGAAGGAGAAGGCAGCAACGCTGGCGCGAATGTGGAAGAGGCCAAGAGCTGGGGAAAGGCCGCGCATAATGACAACAACGTGAAGGTGTGGGGCGAAGCGTCAATAATATTTCCAATACTAATCGCGGCGGGATTTAAGCTCAAATAATGCTATTACTAAAAAATGCAAAAATAAGCATATGTATTTTTATCTGTTATCAGGTCTAATTATATGACGAACAGTGATTTAGATGGAAGGATTGAGCCCTGATGATGAAGAGATATTAAGATTTATAGAGCACGCAAAGCCGAAGATATTTGTAGTAGGCACCGGAGGATCCGGAAGCAACACGATAACGCGGCTATATACCGTTGGTGTACAGGGTGCAACGCTGGTTGCGATGAACACAGACGCTGCGCATCTTGTGAAGGTTAGATCAGAGCGCAAACTTCTACTTGGTAAAAAGGCAACGCGCGGGCTTGGCGCTGGAAGTGATCTGCATATGGGCGAAGCGGCTGCGCAGGAGAGTAAGGACGAAATAAAGCATCTATTCACTGATTCGAACCTTGTATTTGTGACATGCGGGCTGGGCGGAGGAACAGGAACTGGAACAGTAGAGACAATCGCCAAGATAGCAAAGGAATCAGGCGCATTGACAGTTGCTATAGTGACACTGCCATTTTCAAGCGAGGGGCGCACAAGAATGCGCAACGCGCTCGAAGGGTTATCAAAACTTCGCAGGGTGACCGATACAACAATTGTCATACACAACGACAAGCTGCTATCCGTAGCGCCTGATCTTCCAATAAATATGGCGTTTAGGGTATCAGATGAAGTCCTTGCGGGAGCCGCAAAGGGGATAGTCGAGATGGTTACAAAGCCAGGATTGGTAAATATAGACTTTGCGGATCTGCGCGCGGTGCTCAGAGACTCTGGATATGCGCTAATAGGATCCGGCGAAGGCTTGCCGACTTCGGGGGGTACAAGCAGGGCAATAGTCGCGCTTGAAAATGCGATAAAAAGCCCGATGCTAGATGCCAATTTGTCAAGTGCAAAGCGCGCACTTGTAAATATAATAGGCGGTGAGAGTTTGACGTTAAGAGAGGCCGAAACCGTATTTCAGGAGGTATCTAGCAGGATTGGCCGTGATGCAATGCTAAAATGGGGTGCGAGGATAGACCCAGAGATGCCAAAGGACGCGCTGCGCGTCATGATAGTTGTGAGCGGTGTAGACTTCCCCGAATACACAGAGGATGGCATAAAGAAAACAATAGACTCATTGGACAACAACGGAATATCTGATATCTATGTGGATGAAATTTCATAGTCCAATTAGTCTAGCAAATCTTTGACTGCCTAACTCTATTATGCCTTAATTTTAGCTTATGAAAATGACTCGTATACTTCTGCTACTCCGCGCGCGATTATAAACAAGACCAGCGCGCCGGTAAATACATAGCCTATCGATTGCGGATAGTTTGATATGTATACTAACATTAGATACGAGAATGTTATGAATTTGAGTATGTTTATTCCTGCCCTGCTGGCGCTTGATGAGTATAGAACCCTGCCCAGTTTGGTCTTCATTTTTGAGGACGTGCCCTTTGAGCCCATAAAGCTGTCGACTATTGAATGCCGTATTATGACTATGATGAAAACAAAGAACGGCACAACTCCAAGATAGGTAAATAGCGCCCATAAGGAGTACTCTATTATGCGGTCTCCCGCAACATCGAGCCTTGCGCCATATGTCGCGCTTTTGGATGCATCAAGCTTTGCCTTTTTGACCTCTTTTGCATAAGGCGCATATCCGATTGCCGCCTTTGCGTATTTTATAAAGCCTATTTTGCCCCCACTCACGTCAAGAACCGCAAAATAGCCGTCAAGCCCGTCCATTATCAATGCTATCGCAAATAAGATGATTAAGATGGCTGGGCTGATCTTAAGAGTTACAAAGTATAATACTAAAATTACAAGCGCAACCCTTAAGTACGTGATTAAATCCGCGCTTCTCATCAAAATCAATTTTTCGGCGGCAGTATACCGCAGCATGAAAACTGCGGCTCAGCCTACCACCAA